>JBGOTX010000069.1:0-8021 GCA_041476705.1 Candidatus Zixiibacteriota bacterium | reverse complement strand
GGGCGCCGTTGGAGCTGCATCGTTGCCAACGTAGTTAAGAAACTGCTCAAACACGACGTAGATTCGACCTTCACATTCGGCCAGTGAATAGAAACCGACATACCCGGTACCAGGCGAACCAAACCCGCAAACCCGAGAGTTCACGTCGATTCCCCAATCCGCATTGTGGACTTTGGCAATTTGACCGGTTCGATTGGACCAGTGCCAGATGTTGGTGGAAAAATCACCCCAGAAGAATGCCGGATCGCTGTATACGTTGGCAGGCGTGGGCCCAGCAGTCCACAGGACATGCAGAAAGTCCTGATGATCGTAGAGGCACTGGGTGCCCAGAAACGCTGTGAAGGAAGGAACGATACGAGAGTAGTTGGTCAAATTTGTCGGTGGACCCCAAGTCAGTCCGGCATCGACCGACACACGGTAAAAGATATCGTTGTCGTACCGTTTCAGTTCATCACTCAGCGACGAAGAAATCTTCCAATGAGGGTACGCCACGGCTATGTTGGCGGACACGCGTGACGCAGTAATGCTGCCATTGTGCGGTCCGGCATTTGTACTTATTACGTTCAACGTGTCAATGCATTTGGGGCCGGTCCAGGTGCCGGCAGTGCCAGCGCCAACTTTGCGGAAGTAATTGATAGTGTATCTGGAAAATCCTCCCACCGACGTGGTCGGGAGTTCTTCGCGGGCCAGCACGTGGGTAATCGTATCGCTCCCCCACTGCTGAATCTCAACGGAAGGTTCGTACAAATTGTTCGAGGGCGACGTGTTCATGAAGTACGAGTTGTACTGTACCTGAGTAATCGCAGTGCCGGCGCCAAACGAACAGCTAAAAGTCAATGGTTGATAATACAAATGATTTTCAAGTGAAGCAGATCCTGAGTTGTCGACCTCACCAATAACGATGCGCCCCTTACCGTTGACATCAACAGAGGGTTGTAGCCCGGAATCGCCAGGATTCTGAATCAAGCAACCGACCTGAAAACCCCGCGGCCACATGCCGCCGACCGGATCGTACACGTTATAGCCGATACGCGAGTCTTCCAACACGCCAGTGGCGCTCGAATAGGCGAAATGGATATCGGGGCGACTGCCCCGGAAATCGACCATCCGCCGCGCGACCGCATTGTACTGATCGTCCATGTAGGTGGAGTAAATCGTGAGTCCCGGAGAGGCCACGCCTGCTGGAGCGGTCGTTGAACCTAACCCGATCCGAGGCGTTTCGCGTGGGGTGGACGGTGCGAAGGAGATTTCACCGGAACGAGGTTCATCACCCCATGCCACAGGTTTTCCTGCCCTGCGAATCATGTTGTAGTCTACTATTTTCCCCGTGTACGGATCGATGACTTTCCTGGTCGCTAACTCCATAGAATTCCGGCCGGATGCCGACGCAACACACAGAATCAAGAGCCATGCAACCAGCGCCACACACAAGTGCCCTCTTCCCATGTCATACTCCTTTGCCATGCCACGCCCCGGAGACAGCCGGACGCGGCCACAAAAGTTATAGCATACTGCTTTCACATAATCTTAATAGCCGTAATACACCACGAGCTATTTCAGACAAAGCCCGCAGAACACAGATCAGTACAATTTCGACAAAACTGACAGACAAAAAGTGACGCTGTCAAATAGAGCACCTGGCCTCGCTGTCATGGGGCAGGCTTCCGAACAAACCTAACTTTATCTTATTTCTTCGTTGGATATTTGTCAAGGGAAATCAACTTCAGGCGGCCGTGAGTGATCTACGTCGAGGCTACGGTTGGTGTGGATACTATCCACTGCTAGTGCGTCCATGCGCTACTTCTGATCCTTGGACATGGCCAACCTTTCGTCTGTAATGTTGAAAAATCCTGGTTCAGAGTGCTTCGAGGTTGTGTGCGTAAGGACATGCTCGGGCGTTGGTTGTGTCACTTTCGGACGCCTATCTAATGGCTGTCACAACCGACACAAGATGAGATCGCTCAGAGTCGGTCGGCGCCGATACTATTTCGCGGAGGCAATACTCGCCCCCGGACTAGAACTGCCGAGAGTAATGGGATGTATGATCTTGAACACTAAGTCGCGGCCGTGAATTGCACCATTGAGCAAAGCGGAATCACGATACTAAACCAATGATTCGCCCTCGATAGCAACGACTTCTCGAATTCCGTGGGGCTATTTTCAATACAGAATTTCTTAGTACCGCGGTGAGATCTAGTGAAGTGTGCAACCGACGACCGGCAAGCTCCCGTTTAGAGAAAAAACTGGCACAAATGAAGTGTTCTAAATATCGAAGAATTGAATCTGATTGTGCGCCAATGCATTATCGGAGCCCCAAAACCAAAACTGGGAGACAGGGATTCGAACCCCGATTCTACGGTCCAGAGCCGTATGTCCTACCGTTGGACGATCTCCCAGAACACGCCGAAATAACGATTCGACAACCTTGAGGTGTCACCTCAACTCGTCGCAAAATCGAGCCCGAATATAACACCCTAAGTCATGATGTCAAGTTGAGCTTGAGGGACCGACTTTCGGATTCTTCAGCGCGAAAATTGGTGAAAGAGAAACGCCTGCCCCCGGACCTCAAACACCGCCCTTGCCGACACGATCTTGTTGCGAAGAGCCACCGTCTCGCCCCGTCGTACGCTCAGGTTCCTGGCCGGGTAAGCCGTCCCGGTGCAGGTCAGGCGGATGCCGGGGCTCAGCGGCACGACCGATACCGTATCCCCCGCCGCGTTGCGGATCATGTACAAGCCACTATTGATAAAGACAACTTCGTACCCGGCGTTCACCAGACAAAGACGAAGTTTCCGGTACGCACGACGTTCCACAAGCGACGCCAACAGCATCAGGTTGCCGGCGAAATGGTCCGCCTCGCCGAAAATGGGTTCGACTATATCAATCGCCGAAGCCCCGGCCTTCAGGGCATGCTCAACGGCCAGTTGCGTGTCGGTCTTATTTTTGGCTATGGGAAACGTGTACACTCGCGCGGCCGGATACATTTTGTGAGGGTTAACCCTGACCGAATCAAAATCGCCGATGATTAGGTCGGGTTTGATACCGGAATTGATAAAAAACTTCAGGCCGCCATCAACGGCAATCTTGGTTCTCCCGCGGGCAAGACGCTTGTAAAACGGCAAGTCCTTTTTCGGGTAGCGGCCGTGAAGATACAAGATGAACTCAGGCATGGCGATTTTACAGCGCGAGGGCGACACTTCCGGCCCCCAAAAGCGCCGTCTTTTCCTCAATGATGACGCCGACCGGCATCTTGGCCAGGAGGGCCTCCATCTTGCCGTGTTTGACAAATCGCTCCATGAACCGCCCCTTGTCCATGGCCGTGATAATTTGCGGCGCGATCAAGCCGCCAATATAGATCCCGCCGGTGGTCATACCTTTGAGCGCGAGGTTGGCCGCTTCCGAGGCGTAGCAGTCGATAAAGATGTCCAGCGTGCGCACCGCGGTTTCGTCTGTTCCGGCCAGGGCGTGTTCAATGATCGAGGCGGGGCGATCCTGGGACTCGTCAAACCACTCGACCCGACGCCCACCCAGTGCCTCAATCTGAAAATTGAAAATGTTCTCGAGTCCGCGCAGACTGACAACGTCCTCGACTTCGACCTGTCCCATCTCGGAATACAGGTATTCCCACAGTTCGGTTTCGAGTTGATTGCCGGGCGCAAAATCAGCATGGCCGCCCTCGGACGCATAAGGATGGATGTGGCTGTTTTCGACGTAGATGAGCGCTTCGCCGAGCCCCGCTCCGGCGGCGACAAGGCCGACATTCCCGGCATGGCCCTTCAAACCGGCGTTGATGGTAAAGAATCGCTCTGGCTGAACATGCTGGAGTCCATGCGCGGTGGCAACGATATCATTGATCAGCTTTACCTGCGGTATGTTGAATTTTTTTTCGATATGCTTGCCGATGATATGCCACGGCAGATTGGTCGTGGTTACTTCGTTCTGCAGGACCGGACCGGCCACACCGAAACAGGCGGCGGCATACTCCCGTTTGTGCTTTTTCAGGTACAGTTCGAGAATGGAACCGAAGTCTCTGAAATCGCGCGAAAGGTAGCGCGCATATTCGCGAAGCTCAATATGCCCTTCCCGATCACGCACCCGCGTCAGATCAACCGAAGCGCCGCTGATATACCCGGCCAAGAACTCTTTCATAATCCTAAAACTCTACCCGTCCAGTTAAGCATTCCGGCGGCCTCACGGTCGAGCATCCAGACCGTTCGACGGGCCTGTACTCGCGACGCCGGGACGCTATTGTCAGTTATCGACTCAATGAGCGCTTTTTTCACCGCCGGCGCCTTCTCTTCGCCGGTGACCAGAATCAACGCCGCCCATGAGGCATTAATAAGCCCAAGACTAAACGAGACACGATACGTCCTTTTGTCGCGTACAAACGGCACAACCACGATGTCACGTTCACTGCTGAAATCATAATCCGGGAACAGCGAGGCCGTGTGACCGTCAGGTCCCATCCCAAGCACCGTCAAATCAAATTCGGGTATTTGATCATTCGGCACCCCTGCAGAGATCCGAATCAACGACGCGTACTTCTTTGCTTCGGCCTTCAAATCGCCTGCCTCGCCCTGTATTCGATGAATGATACGCTCGGGGACGTTCAGCGGTTCGAACAAATGTGTTCTGGCCGTTAGATAATTGGAGTCGGGGTCGTCCGGTCCAACCGGTCGCTCGTCCGAGAAAAATATCTCGCATCGCTCGGTCATCAGCCGTCCCGCTCCGGGGGTGGATGCAAGTATATCGTACATCGTTGATGGCGTGCCACCACCCGATAAAGCCAGAAGAAACCGGCCGGTTTCCTTTCGTTCGATTTCACCCAGCACAAATTGCGCCCCGGCCAAAGCGACCGTTCGGCGATCGGCGCATACGACGATTTCTCGTACCGGCATCCCTGCCCTCATGTTTGTACGGTCACGGAATCGGCAATTGAACGCTTATCCGCTGGACCTCGGCATATTCACGAAACTCGGCGTCGTCGCCGATGGCCGCCAACACATATGTAACCAAATCGATTTCGCGGGCGTTCCGGGTCATCTTCATCGGGCCGCACCCGGCTTCACATGATTCAAATTGCCCGGCCTTATCGACCACAGCGGTCGCAACCAGCGGGCCGCCGCTGTCGTAGGTAAATTCCATGATGCGATCGTCGTCGGCTGTGGTCTTCTGCCACGAAAGCCGAATCGGATGGGTTCGATGCTTGAACCGAACCGCCGCGCCATCGGAAGCAAATACTTTATCATCGGCCATTCGATTGAGTAACCACCCCGCCAACAGCGGATCGAGTCGTTCGCGCGAATAGGTGTGGAAAATGGTGATGGCGATCACCCGTGCCGATTGTCCGGCACAGACCGCACCGGCGAACATGTCGCCCATGAGTTCCCGGATCGGCAGAGTGCGATACCACGAGAGCGGCACCAATCCGCGAAACCGCGCCGAGGCCGGGACCACATCGGCCTGCACAAAATAGTAATCCGATAATCCGTGAAGATCGGCGTCGAATCCGGGGGTATTCTGGTACTTCCGAAAATCAATCGTCACCACCGGCACGGAATCGATCAGGAGCGACCGCACCGCTCCCGCTATCTGCTCGGCGTGCACCAGGTCGGAAACTACCTCCACAATCTCCCAGCACAGGTGTGCATCCATCTCAGGATTGAACTCGCAGGCGGTGCGAACAAACGCGCCGTAGATCGCCAGCGTTTCGTCGACCACAATCAACAAGACGCGCGAAGGATGGCGGATGGCCAGTTGTTGCGCCAACTGCTCCGCCTCCGTTCGACTGGAGGCATCCGCCACAACCAGCATATTGGCCAGACAAAGCTTGACCAGTCGCCGCTCCGTCGGATCCGCGGCGGCATCACGCCAGATATCATTCAAACGGCTTTCTATCAACTCGGCATTGACCGGAAGGTATCCGCCCTCAAGCGTGACATCGGGATCATTTGTCATAACCGCATCCAGGTGCGATTGTCGGCGGCCATAAGGTCATCGGCCGACTTCGGTCCCCATTCACCCGCCTCATAGGTATTAAGCGGCAATGCCTGCCACTGCTGGGTGATCCGGTCGATGTGTTGCCACGACAGCTCCACTTCGTCTTCGCGCGCGAAAAGCGTCGAGTCGCCGGTGATCGCATCCAGAATCAGCCGCTCGTATGCTTCCGGTGAAGTCACCCCGAAGGCGCTTGAATACATGAAATCCATCCGCACCGGCGTAATGCGCGACTGTTGACCGGGGACTTTGGCGCCGAGTGAGAGTGAAATCCCCTCCGCCGGCTGGATACGCAGGCGTAGAATATTGGGGGAGCGGCCGTTCCCTTCGGCCTGATGAAACAGGGCCAGCGGCGGCGCCTTGAATACAATCGATACTTCCGTTACCCGTTTCGGCAGACGCTTCCCTGCGCGAATGTAAAACGGCACACCTGACCACCGCCAGTTGTCGATCAGACACTTGAGTGCCACATAGGTCTCGGTCGTCGAGCCGCGCGGCACCCCCTCTTCATTGAGATACCCGGAGACCAGTTCGCCGCCGACCGATCCCTTGATATACTGTGCCCGTACCACCCGCGAAGACAATTCCTTCGGATCAAAGGCCCGCAATGAGCGGAGCACCTTGGCTTTTTCATCGCGGATCGCGCTTGACTCAAACGAGGCCGGTGGTTCCATGGCAATGAGCGTGAAGACTTGCATGATATGCGACTGGACCATATCGCGGATGGTACCGGCCGAATCGAAATATCCCGCCCGGGACTCGATACCCACCGACTCGGCCACCGAAATCTGAACATGATCGACATACCGTCGGTTCCACAGCGGCTCGAAAATCGAATTCCCCAATCGAAAAACGAGAATGTTCTGGACCGTCTCCTTGCCGAGGTAATGATCGATTCGGAACACCTGCGGCTCCGTAAAAACGCCGTGCAGGACGCCGTTTAGTTGCCAGGCCGAAGCCGTGTCTCGACCAAACGGCTTTTCTATGATCACCCGCGACCAGTCATCGCCATCGGTGATTGGCGTGACCAGGTGCGTGGTGTTCAGATTGCGAATGATCGGCACAAAAGCATCCGGCGGCGTGGCCAGATAATACAAACAGTTGGTTCCGGTCTGACGAGCCACGGCCGCATGCTTGAGTTTGTCCTTCAATTGCCTGTATCCGCCCTCGTTCTCGAATTCTCCCTGCACATACGACAGATTTGCAGTAAACCGCGCCAGCTGGTCATCGGAATCGGGCTGTCGGCGCGAATAGGTGCGCACCGCTCCGGCCATTTCAGCCCGAAAAGCATCGTCCGATTTTTCCCGTCGCGCAAAGCCGATTATCGAAGACGGCGCGCTCAGGAATCCATCCTTATAGAGATTGAACAGCGCCGGCACCAGCTTGCGCTTGGTGAGATCGCCCGAGGCGCCGAATATCACCAGTGAAAACGGCCCGGCCTGACGGCCATGCATGAACCGTGAGGCGAGTGGATTGTCAGCAACTTGTGCTCGCCGGGTCATCATGTCTCCTTGACGGCGTGCCCGCCGAATTGATTGCGGAGCGCCGCGAGCACTTTGGCGGCAAACGAATCTTCCTGGCGCGAGCGGAACCGGTGCATCAGCGCGTAGGTAAGCGAGACGGCTGGAACGTTGCGGTCGATTGCTTCGATCACCGTCCAGCGCCCTTCGCCTGAATCCGCCACATACCCCTTGATCTTGTCGAGAGCCGGGTCTTCTTCAAAGGCGCGGGCGGCCAATTCCAACAGCCACGACCGCACCACCGAGCCCTGATTCCAGAGGTTGGCGATTCCGGCAAGATCGAGTGAGTATTCGGAGGCCTTGAGGATTTCAAAACCCTCCGCGTACGCCTGCATCATGCCGTATTCGATCCCGTTGTGGATCATTTTGACATAGTGTCCCGCTCCGCTCGGACCGACGTGCATGTACCCATTGGGCGGAGCGAGTGTTTTCAGAATCGGTTCGGCAATCGTGAACGCCCGCTTATCGCCGCCGACCATCAGACAATACCCGACCTTGAGTCCC
>JBGOTX010000068.1:0-8059 GCA_041476705.1 Candidatus Zixiibacteriota bacterium | reverse complement strand
CCGTCTTTCAGCCGAACATATACCGTGGCTTTATTGCTCATTGTCATTCCCATTTGACCCGTTCACGTCATGCCGGCCGTAGTTGCGGCCGGTTACTTTGTTTACTCCCAGAAAGAACAACCGGTACCCCTCGCGTACCATACCGAATAATATATAAAGGCAGAACAACGGAAACAACAACAGTCTCGTCCAGCTGGGACGGATCACAAACACCACGGCCACAATAAGGAACAGGATAACGGCGATGCCCATCTTGACCCGGTCGGTGGAATTGTGTATGCGGTCCGGCAATGTATCGTACTGAATTTGAGATACCATAAGAAAAGAGAACAGCACGATCATGGCCACCAGCAGTTCATCATATTCAAGACCACCCCACTGGGCATAGCTGAACAACAAGAACGAGACGAGCGCCAGGGCGGCCCCGGGAACAGGCAGACCGACGAAGTTCCGCTTTTCGTCCGAATCCGCCATCAGGTTAAACCTGGCCAGGCGGAACGCGGCGGCCATAATGTACACGACTGAAATGATTTTGCCGGGAGTACCGAGCGATTCGAGCTTGACCATGTACACAATCAGAGCCGGCGCAATACCGAACGACAGGAAATCGGCCAGCGAATCAAGCTCGACACCGAACTGTGAAGTTGTCTTGCTTAGCCGCGCAACTTTGCCGTCGAGTGAATCAAGAAACGCCGCCAGAATCACCAGCCAGCAGGCGGCCGTCACTTTCCCTTCGACAATGGACAGCAAGGCGACAAAGCCGCAGACCACGTTCCCCATGGTGAATATCCCGGGGAAAATGGTTCTGTAACCCGGATTATTCACCCTGCACCACTTGTTTAGAAGTCGAAGTTGAACGCGAGACACCAGCGCTATTCGGCAAGTAGGCCAGCGATGTCTCGCCTCCTTTCACTTTGTCCCCCTTCGCAATGAGAACGCGAGTTCCAGTCGGCAGAAAGACTTCCATGCGGGAGCCGAATCGAATCAAGCCGAACCGGTCGCCGATGCGGAGGTCTTCCCCCCCCTTGAGCCGGCAAACGATTCGCCGGGCGATTGTCCCGGCTATTTGTTTGAACGCCACCCTGCGGCCGGATCGGTCGGTCATGCCGACTTCCGTGTGTTCATTATCCTCGGAGGCCTTGTCCAGATAAGCGATGAAAAACTTGCCGGGGATATACCGGACGTACTCTACGCGGCCGGACACCGGCACACGGTTCACATGCACATCGGCCACCGACAGAAAAATAGACACCTTCAGCGTCTGCGCACCGGTAAAGGGGTGAACGGCCAGAGTATCGACCCCCAGCACCGTGCCGTCGCCGGGCGAAACCACCAGCCCCGGTTCATCCGGACACGTACGGTTCGGATCGCGAAAGAACATGGACACCGCGATGGTCACGAGTGCAAAGAGCACACTGACGGCCATAAGAACGACACTGTCCCAGCGGGTGGCGCCCCAGAGAGCCGCAATGGCAATGGCCAGAGCCGCAAATATGAATGGTAGACCTTCGCGTGCAATCATCGGCCGAACACTCGCTTGAAAATTATTGGTACCCGCCGCGTGTAGTAGCCGACTTCGAAGCACTCGTTGATTTCTTTGACAGAAAGATACGTGCGAATCTCGGCGTCGGCCCGAACCAGTACATCGAACCGCCCGTTGCCGTCGGCCGCCGCAAGCGCGTTGCGCTGTACCATCCGATACGCCTTGTCGCGATCCCCGGCCGGACCGATCAGCTTCAAAAGCAGGCGTTGCGAAAACACCAATCCGCCGCCGTAAAAGATGTTCTCGCGCATCCGCTTCTCGTTGATCACCAGCCCTGCAAGCAATCCGTTGAATTTGGCCAGCGCATAATCGGTGATGATCGTAGCATCGGGAATGATAATCCGCTCGACCGATGAATGCGCGATATCCCGCTCATGCCAGAGCGTGATATTCTCCATAGCCGCTACTGCATACCCGCGAAGTAGTCGGGCGATACCGGTGATGCGTTCAGCCGTAATCGGGTTTCGCTTGTGGGGCATGGCCGAGGAACCCTTCTGCCCTTTGGTGAATCCTTCCATCATTTCGCCGATTTCGGTGCGCTGAAGATTGCGAATTTCGGTCGCGAACTTCTCAAGCGAGGACATCAGGAGGGCCAGCGCGGTGATATATTCGGCGTGGCGATCACGCTGTAGCACCTGCGTGGACACCGCCGCCGGTGTCAGACCGAGGCGTTTGCACACGAAGACTTCGATGCGCGGGTCCAGATTGGCGAAATTCCCCACTGCGCCTGAAATGCACCCGACCGAAATGGTCTCGGTCGCCTGGGTGAATTGCCGGCGACGACGCGACAGCTCGGTGTACCACACCGAAAATTTGAGTCCCACGGTCGTTGGTTCGGCGAGCACGCCGTGGGTTCGACCAATACAGGGAGTCATTTTATATTTCAGCGCGAGCTTCTTGATCAACTTGAGCGCCGTGTCAATTTTGTCGTCAATGAGCGCCGCCGCGCGCTTCATCTGAAGTGACAGCGCCGTGTCGAGCACATCCGATGAGGTCATCCCGAAATGCAAATATCGCGAGGCCGGACCGACACTCTCGGAAACAGCCGTCAGGAAAGCGATCACGTCGTGATTGACTTCCCTTTCTATCTTGTTGATGCGACCGACCGAGAACGCCGCTTTGCGCGCGATCGTCTTGAAGGCCGAGGTCGGGATAATCTTGTACTGCGCCATGGCGCGCGCGGCCTCGATTTCCACTTCCAGCCAGGTCGAATATTTTGTCTGGTCGGTCCAGAGCGCCCCCATCTCGGGCAATGTATACCGTTCGATCATTATCCTTTGTTCGCCTTCTTGAAATCAGCCAGAAATCGCTCGAGGCCGGAATCGGTCAGCGGATGCTTCATCAGCTGGGCGATCACGCCAAACGGCATGGTGACCACGTCGGCGCCGATTAGGGCCGCCTCCACCACGTGCATAGGATGCCGCACCGATGCCACCAGCACCTCGGTATCGTATCCGTAATTCTGATAGATGGTCACGATCTGGCGAATCAGGTCCATGCCGTTGGTGGAAATATCATCGAGCCGCCCGACAAACGGGGAGACATAAGTAGCCCCCGCCTTGGCCACCATCAGCGCCTGAGTCGGACTGAACACCAGGGTGGCATTGGTCTTGATCCCCCGCTGGTGCAATTTCTTGATAGCTTTAAGCCCTTCGAGAATGCTCGGAATCTTGATAACGATATTGTCGGCGATTTTGATCAGTTCGTCCGCCTCCCGCAACATGCTATCGGCGTCGGTCGCAATCACCTCGGCCGATACCGGTCCGGGCACGATTTTGCAAATCTGGCTGAGAATCTCCCGGTACGGGGCGGATTCTTTGGCCGCCAGCGATGGATTGGTGGTCACGCCGTCGAGCACACCCATCGCGGCCGCCTGTCTGATTTCTTCAACATTGGCCGTGTCGATAAAAAACTTCATGTCGTCATCCTTGATTCATTATACCCGACCGACACCAGATACAACCCGTGCGCAGGCGCCGTGAACGGGTTCCGTTCACTCTTTGAGCCATCTAACATAGACGCCAGATCATCCAAAGTCAAGTTCAGGGCGTTGGTGTCGCGGTTCACGGTGGCGACATTCACCATCGCGCCGACCAGCGAGCGAACCATCGAATGCAGAAACCGATTCCCCCTGATTTCGTACACCCACAATGCTCCCACCCGGCGCCATGCCGAATGATGGATGATACAATGGTTGTCTTCTTTCAGTGATGACACCACGCAAAACGGCGTGAAATCGTGCTGGCCCTCAATCAGGGCGGCCGTCCGACACAGAAGGTCCCCGTCCATCTGGTAATGATGTACACATCGCAATTGTCGGTAGAGCGCCGAGCGATGATTGGACATCAGGTACCGGTACCGCCGGTGATGGGCATCGCGACGGGCGTTGAACGCAATCGCGACATCCACGGCCTGTAGAATGCGAATATCTTCAGCCAGATGGAAATTGAGGGCCTCGACAAACCGCGATGTTTCCAGCGGATGATCAACAATGAAATTGGCTACCTGACCGAGGGCATGCACCCCTGCATCGGTGCGTCCGGCGCCGACCAGCGACACCCGCCGACCCGTAACTTTGTAGATCGCCTCGGTAATCTCCCCCTGCACCGTCGGCTCCCGCTCTTGCATCTGCCAACCCGACCAGCGCGCCCCATGATATTCGATCGTGAGTTTGATATTTCGTTCGGGCATGATTATCCCGTCCCTACAAAAAGCCCCATGGCAATCACTGCTGTCGAAATGACGAACGTCCACTCTCGCATACCAAATCGGGATCGGGAAAAGTAGGTGCGCTCGGCGTGATGTCGGTATCCTCGGGTCTCGATAGCCAGCGCGATTGTGTCGGCCCGATCGACCGCGCCCACAAACACCGGTACCAACAGCGAGGTGGTCATGCGCACCCGGTGCAGAAATGACCCGGTGAAATTTACGCCGCGAAGGGTCTGGGCGCGGCGTATGGACGTGAACTCGTCGCGAAGGATCGGGATAAACCTCAGCGCCAGCGAAAGAATGAGCCCGATATCATCAACCGGCAGTCGTAATTTTCGGAGAGGTCGGGCCAGCTTGACTACCCCCTCGGCGAGATCGGTCGGTGGCGTAGTCAGGGTAAGAAACACCACTATCGAGACAAATAGAATGAGGCGCAGGGAGAAAAACGCCCCTTTGAGCAGGGCTGTCTGCGTGATTGCCAACCCAAATGGACGAGCCAGCGGCGTTTCGGAGGTATCGGTAAAGAACAGATGAAACAGAAACGTGATCGCCACCAGAAAAAAGATCGACTTGGCTGCCTGCCGGAGAGCATGCGCCGGCACCCCGGCCGTGACAATTGCGGCGACAAGCATAAGACTCATCGCGAGGTGAAATCCAATGCCCGTGGCGAGCAAACCAGACACAAGTAAGAGCAGGGATGTAGCCAATTTGGCGCGGGGATCGAGACGGTGCGCCCAGGAATTCCCCTCGCCATATCCGTGAAAAGTCAGCGAATCAGAATGCATCTTGTGGTCACCTTGAGGCCGAAAGGTAAGGAGAATACGGGGAAAGTCAAATTGACCGGGCCGGTCGCGACTTCACATGGGCCGAGCAATTGGCGCAGACCGCTTTGTTTCTTCGGCGGCGCAGGGTGTGCCACACGAGATACCCGGTTGCGGCCATCAGAATGACCGCCACCGTCACATTTTGCCAAAGCGTACTCATGAAGCCAACACCCTCGACGCCACTTGATATACGATCAAGGCGCCCATATACGCTAATCCGGTCATGTACCCAAACACCAGCGCCGGATACCGCCAGCCGTTGGTCTCCTGACGAATGGTGACCAGCGTCGCTCCACACTGACAGCAGAGCGCAAAAAACACCATCACTGATAGCGCTACCGCTACGGAATAGACCGGCTGTCCGAAGTGCGGTCCGTCGTCCCAGGTCGCCTGACGCATCTTGTCGACCAGCAGGGATGACTCGGCGTTGCCGTCGGAACCCAGATTGTAAACCGTCCCGAGAGTGGCAATCACAACTTCGCGCGCCGGGAACGACGCCAGCGCCGCCATTGTGACTTTCCAGTCCCAACCGAGCGGACGAAACGCCGGTTCGACCAATCGGCCGACCCACCCAAAATATGAATCCCGAAGATACGTGCCCGACTCATCCCGTTCGAGTTGAATCAGTGCTTCCCGTTTCTGGACTGCGGCATTTGCTCCCGATGAGATGTCGACTTGCCGTTCGATCTGTGTTCGCCTCGCAGCAAAATCATCGCGGATTCGGTCGGCGTGCGGATAGTAGCTGAGCGCCCAAATAATGATAGTGATGGCAAAGATGACCGTCCCGGCGCGTACCACAAACGACTTCGCGCGCGTGTATACGCGAATAGCCACCGATTGCAGGGTCGGCATCTTGTAAGTCGGCATTTCCATCAGGAATGATCCGCGTCGACGCTTGTGGACGAATATTTTGGTCGTCAGTGCCACCAGCACCGCCGTCACGATTCCCAGCAGATACAGACTGGCCAGCACTAACCCTTGAACGCCCAGAAATCCGAGCACGGTCTTCTGCGGAATGAACGCCGCGATCATGATCGTATAGACCGGCAGACGCGCCGAACAGGACATGAGCGGCGAAACCAGAATTGTCAGCAGACGCTGGCGACGATCCTCTATCGTCCGGGTGGCCATGATTCCGGGCACGGCGCAGGCAAATGAGGAAAGCATGGGGATGAAAGACTTCCCCGAAAGCCCGCACCATCCGAACGCTCGATCCACCAGAAAAGCGGCGCGAGGCATGTACCCTGAATCTTCAAGCACGGCGATGAACACGAAGAGAATGACAATTTGCGGCAGAAAGACGAGCACCGACCCGACGCCGCCAATCACGCCGTCGACCACCAGTGACCGGAACGGTCCATCGCTCATCAGCGGCGCGATGTGCGCTGAGAGCGAACTGAACACCGTATCGATCACCCGCATGAGCGGCTCGGCCCAGGTAAAAATCGATTGAAACATACAAAGCATTAGAGCGGCCAGAATTATCAGTCCGCCCACCGGATGTAAAATGATGCGATCGATACGATCCGTGGGTGACCGACGCGGTTTCCCATGCATGCGCGTCACCCGCCCGGCTACCTCAGTGGCGCGTCCCGTGAGATGGGTGGTCTCAGCCCCGGCCGGGGAACCAAGCGCGGCCCTCAGCCGCGTGCGGGCCTGTTGGAGCGCCTCTCGCTTCGATTCCTGATATTCCGCCAGAAAATCCCGCTCCGCCGGACCGTGTTCGTCGACCAGCACCCGAATCAACTCCGCCTGAGAATATTCTGATGGTTCCCCCACCGCAGCCAATGCTTCTACCTCCTCCAGCAACCGGGGGTCGCAGAGGTCTTGCGGATATTCTCCCCGACGTCCGACTGCTCCGGCAATGGCCGCCTTGAGTTCGACAATCCCCCGGCCGCGATTCGCCGTGATTGGAATCACCGCCACTCCCCCAAGCTCGTGGGACAACTGGTTCAAATCTATTTCACGTCCGGAATTTTCCAGCAGGTCCATCATATTGAGCGCGATTACAACGGCCGCCCCAGTCTGCATGACTTGAAAGGCGAGGTACAGCGAGCGCTCAAGATTGGTGGCGTCGATCACGCATACGACCACATCGGGGCGGGATTCTCCCTCGACTCGTCCAAACAGGGCCAGCGCCGCGATATATTCGTCGGGAGAATACGCCGCCAGCGAATAGGTACCTGGAATATCAAGCAGGTTGAAAGTGAGCCGATCATGTTCGGCCACGGCGAACGTGCCGGTGGTCTTTTCCACCGTCACGCCGGGATAATTGCCTACCCGTTGGCGAAGCCCCGTAATGGCATTGAAAATGGTCGTCTTCCCACAATTGGGATTGCCGCAGATTGCGACCGTGACCGTCTGTCGACGGGTCCTGGGGGCATCGGTTCTGGTGGCCATGAACCGGGCCGATCCTACTCTTCTATCTCAACGGTGACGAGCGAGGCCTCGGCATGACGCAGGGACAGGCGGCTTGCGCCAATCTCGATAAGCATCGGATCCTGCAGGGGGGCCCGACAAATGTAGGTGATGGATTTGCCCGGGATCAGCCCCAACTCGTACAAGCGTCGCACGAGCGGTGAATCCTGGGTGAATCCCACCACTCGCGCCTTTTGTCCGGGGTTCATTTTGCTCAAGAATGTCATACTGTCTCGTTTCAGAAGTCGGTGTCGTTGGCGCGCGTCAGATACGCCTTCAAGAGCGCTACTTCGTTTGTTTGTAAATTCAGTTTGAGGCCGTATCGATCCGACGCGGCGATCCATTCATTATCGGTGTGTTGCTTGGGCGATATCAGCTTGTGGCACTTGTCGCACAGGGTTTCGTAGATTCGTTTACCCCGCTGTTGATCTTCGGTCAACTGCGGACCCGATTTGCATCCACACATACCGGCTCCCACTACCATAACCGCACCCATGAAACTAATGAACCTTCTTCCCACGGAGTTCCTTTTCCCGTTCTTTCTGACAGGCGTCACAGTACCCCT
>JBGOTX010000067.1:0-8079 GCA_041476705.1 Candidatus Zixiibacteriota bacterium | reverse complement strand
GCAAACGCGCCGATATAGTCGGCAATTCCTGATTCCCTGCTTGCGACAAAGTCCGAAAGACAGGCGCTGTTGCGGCCGGGTAGCCGTTGCTTTTGCTGACGAAGGTGATGCAGGGTAGTCAGCATTTCGGTGCGCGAATCATCGGCGTAGACTTCAATGTCATCACCGCCACTGTTGGCCGGGAACAGTCCAATGACCGCCCGCGCCGAGAGTTTGTCTTCTTTCACAATACTCGACAGGAGCGCTTTGGCATCATCGAACAGCTTCTGCGCCTGATCGCCCAAATGTTTGTAGGTGAGTATTTCCGGGTACCGACCGGGAAGTTCCCAGGCCATGAAGAACGGCGTCCAGTCGATATAGGGCACTAGTTCCTCAAGGGGGTATTTCTCGAAAACTATTATGCCGAGCATAGCCGGTTTGGGCGGCGTATAGTCGTTCCACCGAATTGCCACCCGCCCCGCGCGGGCGTCGGCCAAAGTCAACAGGTGAGTTACTTCCCGTCGACCGGCATGCTCCTGCCGCACCGATGCATACTGATCGCGCACATGTTGCGCATACTTTTCACGCTTAAGTTCACTCAGGAGACTTCCGACCACCGCCACCGCCCGCGAGGCATCCAGCACGTGCACCGCTACGCCCGCATATTCAGGCGCTATCTTCACGGCCGTGTGCACCCGCGAAGTCGTCGCGCCTCCGATCAACAGCGGCAGAACAAACTCTTGTCTTTGCATCTCGTGGGCCACCCGGACCATCTCATCAAGCGAAGGGGTAATCAGCCCGGAGAGCCCGATAATATCCACTTGTTCCCTGCGCGCCGTGTCCAAAATAGTCTGCACGGGGACCATCACCCCCAGATCGATAATCTCATAGTTGTTACAGCCGAGCACGACGCCGACAATATTCTTGCCGATATCGTGCACGTCCCCCTTCACCGTGGCGAGCAATATTTTGCCCTGCGATGAACTTCCCCCGGCTCGTTTCGAGGCCTCAAGGTGGGGAGTGAGCACCGCCACGGCCCGCTTCATCACGCGCGCGCTCTTGACCACCTGCGGCAAAAACATTTTGCCCGCTCCGAACAGATCGCCGACAATACTCATCCCGGCCATGAGCGGTCCTTCGATCACTTTCAGCGCCTCACCGTGAAAGGCCAGGGCTTCTTCGGCGTCGGCTTCAATAAACTCGGTGATACCGTGCACCAGCGCGTGAGACAGCCGGGCATCGACCGACTGTTGACGCCACACCTGATCCTCGACTTTGCGGGTCTTGGCGCCATCCGAAGTCGTCGCCAGCTCGACCAGTCGGGTAGTGGCTTCGGGTGAGCGATCGAACAAAACGTCTTCGATAATCTTCCGGACATCGGCCGGGATATCCTCGTACACCGGTAGTTGGCCGGCGTTGACAATTCCCATATCCATTCCCGCCTGAATGGCATGATATAGAAAAACCGAGTGCATCGTTTCCCGAAGCGCCGAGTTTCCGCGAATCGAGAACGACAGGTTGCTCACCCCACCGCTGACCAGGGAGTCCGGGAAGATCCGCTTGAGCGTCCGGCAGGCCTCGAGATAGTCGATCGCGTACCGATTATGCTGTTCCATCCCGGTTGCCACCGCGAATATATTCGGGTCGAAAATGATGTCCTGCGGCGGAAATCCCAAATCGTGCGTGAGAATCTTGTACGAACGCTTGCAGATCTCGACCTTGCGGGCATACGAGTCGGCCTGCCCCTGCTCATCGAAAGCCATGATAATGGTCGCCGCGCCGTACTGCCGGATCAGTCGCGCCCGTCGCTTGAATTCCTCTTCTCCATCCTTCAGCGAGATCGAATTGACCACCCCTTTCCCCTGTAGACACTTCAACCCGGCCTCGATCACCTCCCATCGCGAGGAATCGACCATCACCGGCACGCGGCTGATTTCAGGATCGGAGGCAATCATGTGAAGGAACTGCGTCATCGCCGCCTGCGAGTCGAGCATCGCCTCGTCCATGTTGACATCGAGCATCTGCGCCCCGTTTTGCACTTGCTGGCGGGCGATTTCCAGTCCTTCCTCGAATTTGTCGTCCTTGATCAGCCGGGCAAATTTGGACGAACCGGCCACATTTGTTCGCTCCCCCACATTGACGAACAGCAGATCGGGGTGAAAGACCAGCGGCTCAAGACCCGATAGGCGTGTGTGCGGCGGTATCTCCGGCACCCTTCTGGGCAGCAGACCGACTACGGCGTTCGAGATGGCCTTAATATGGTCCGGCGTAGTGCCGCAACAACCGCCGACTATATTCACCAACCCACTGCGCGCAAACTCGGCCGTTTGTTCGGCCATGTATTCGGGCGTGTCGTCGTACCCGCCGAATTCGTTCGGCAAACCGGCATTGGGATAGACCGACACGAAAGTATCGGCGATATTCGAAAGGACTTCCAGGTGCGGCCGGAGCGCCGCCGCCCCTAGCGCACAGTTGAATCCAACACACAACAGGTCGACATGGCTGACCGAAATCCAGAACGCCTCCGGCGTCTGACCGGATAGCGTCCGCCCGCTGGCGTCGGTGATCGTGCCGGACACCCAGAGCGGGATATCTATTTGCTTTTTTGTCAGAAGTTGCCTGATCGCAAACAAAGCCGCCTTGCAGTTAAGCGTGTCAAAAACTGTCTCGACCAGCAGAATATCCACGCCGCCATCGATCAGCCCTTCCGCCTGCACGGCGTAAGCCGCCGCCAGTTCATCGAACGAAATATTGCGGAACCCGGGACGGTTCACATCGGGCGACAGCGAACAGGTTCGGTTGGTCGGTCCCAGCGCGCCCGCTACAAATCGCGGCTTCTGCGCATTTCTCGCCGTGTACTCATCAGCCGCCTGACGCGCCAACTGGGCGGCGGCCAGATTGATGTCATACACGACATTCTGTGTGCCGTAGTCCGACTGGCTGATCGCCGTGCCGTTAAAGGTGTTGGTCTCGATGATATCAGCGCCCGCCTCGAGATAGGCGCGATAGATCGCCCCGATCACATCAGGACGAGTCAAACTCAACAAATCGTTATTACCAGAGAGTTCTCGCGAATGACTGGCAAAACGCGCGCCGCGAAAATCGGACTCGGTCAGACGATACGACTGGATCATCGTCCCCATCGCCCCGTCAAGCACCAGTATCCGTTCGCTCAGAAGCCGGCGCAATTGTTGGGTCGTCGTGGTCATTTCGCTCTAATCCGCCTTTGCTTTTCGTGTCGGCCGGAGACAGGTCCACCGGGGGATGTCCCCGTCTTTTCGTCTCAAAGTCGACCAATTTCGGCGTTGTTATATAGTGGGGGGTTTGTGGTCAAAAGTCAATGAATCGATTATCGCGCCGCGACCATCGTTCAAAGATTCTCAGACAATTATCCATAACGATGCTCGTCACCGTCGGCGGCGCTTCGCCTCCGGACGGCGCTTCAGCCGGTCGAATCACCTGTTCCGCTCGCCACCGGTGGAGCAGGATAGTGTCGGCAGATCGGGTGGCCCCTAAAGGGTGGGGAATTCCTACGCTGGAGCGGAGAGCAGTAGTATTACGCGTTCGGCGCCGAGATCGTCCGGCTTTCGCTGGTTGCCGTAAAGGTGATATCGTCGGCTGTCTCAAATATCACCGGGAAATACAGCGCGAACTCGGTGCCCTTCCCAACTTCAGATCGAATATCGTAGTACCCGTGGTGATCCTTGACGACGCCATAGACCACCGATAGCCCAAGCCCGCTTCCGCTGGCGCCCATCTTCTTCCTGGAAAAGTACGGTTCGAACACTTTGGCGATATCTTCCTGCGGAATGCCGGCTCCGGTATCGATCACCCTGACCACCACATACTCTCCGGCGATGATGTCGTCATGACCGCCGGGCAGGCGGTTGAGGTATTGCTGATGGCTCGTCACCGATACCGATCCGCCCGCCGAGCACGCCTCAAAGGCATTGGTGATGATATTCATGAATGTTTTGGTCAGGTGCGTGGCGGAACCGGTGATTTGGCCAACCGATGGATCAAGATTGAGCGTAAATGCGATTCCGGGATTTCGCTCGAGCACACGGGCGTACGCCGGCGATTCGACATACTCCTTGAGAACATCATTGATGCCGGTCGGTTTCATCTGGTAGCGGCCGCGCCGCGCCAGTGTCAGCAGATCCGCGATTACATCGGCGGCCGATTCAGCCGCGCTGGCCATCTGCTTCACCCACTTGATTGCCTTGCTGTCCGGGGGCAAAACTCCGAGAATCAATTCCGGATACCCGATGATCGGGCTGAACATATTGTTCAGGTCATGGGCCACGCCGCCGGCCAGCAGACCCAGGGACTCCATACGCTCGGCGCGTCTGAGGCGATCTTCCATCGCATTACGCTCTTCGGCCAAACGTCGTTCATCGGTAACATCGCGGAACAGACCGAAAGTGCCTTTGAACACGCCTTCTTCCGAGAATCGCGGCGAGGCCGCCACGCGAATCGTGCGACGTTTGCCGTCGGATCGTATGATGTCCGCCTCATAGTTTTCGCTTTCGCCCTGTATGCGTCTCTGTGTCTCGCGGCGGAATTTGGCAAACTGCTCCGGATCCACGAATTCGCTCAGAGATCGCCCGACGAGCGTCCCGCGGGGCACGCCACAAATGTCCTCAGCTACGGCATTGGCGAATACAAATCGTTCATCGGCGTCCACCAAACTGACGCCGACATCAACCCGGTCAACAATTTCCTGATACTGCTTTTGACTTGCTTCGAGTCGGTGACGTGCTTGTTCGCGTTTGGTGATATCTCGTTGCGTGGTCACACTGTACTGGAGACCGTCGATTTCCAGCAAACTCACTGAGATTTCCGCCGGGTACGTGCGCCCGGACTTGGTTTCCTGCGTGCCGAAATGGCTCAATGACTTTACGTCCAACAGATGTTGCCACGCCTTCGACCACCCCTCTTGAGCCAGCGTCTGATCGATTTGCCACGCATTCATGCTCAACAGCTCGTCGGCGCTGTATTCAGTCATGCGACACATGGTCTCATTAACATAGACGAATTGCCCGTCCGGATTTGTCCAGGCGATACCATCGGTGGCATGATCCACTGCAAACTGCGTCATTTCCAATCGTCGTTCGAGCGCCTCCCGTCCTTTCAGTTCCGCATCGAGTCGTTCGGTGAGCGTCTGAAGATGGGCAAGTGCCCGACTTCGCACCTGTTCATAGTGCCGGAAAGCCAGAAGAACCAGCACAGACAGCACCAGACAACACAATGCCAGCCCCCCCTGCACCATCTGAAAATGACTCAGCCGGTCGGATAAGTCCCGTTCGAGGTAATCTTCAACGTCGCGCGCCAGGGTCGTCACGTGACCCATTCTGGCCTCAAAGTCTCGATCATGAAATTGCCCGTTCACCGGCTGACGGCTTCCGGAGATTGATTCAAAAGTTTCGCGGCGCAAGCGCTCCAGCTCCCGCTGAAGTTCCGATGCAATAAAGTGAATATGGGCCGATTGAACCGCGGCCGTATCGTCAGTACTCGGCCGGGTACTGTCTCCCCCAAGCAACACTTGGGTAAAGAGCGCCGCCTCCTGCATCATCTCATCGAATCGGTTCAGGTCTGCCTCATGGCCGTGATCCGCATACTCGACGATAGCAAGTCTGGCCTGGAGGATGCTAATTCTGACGTGATGGCTCGTTGATATCTGATACGAAAATTGCCGGACCATCTGCGATACCGAGTGCAAGCTATAACCCACAACACCCGTGACGATCACGCCGATCGCGACGACTACCGCATAAAGCTTCCACGGCGCCCAAAAGCGCTGATTTGTCACGACTCTCGCTCCCCTGCAAAGCCCGTTGACTTCACGTCTTAGTCATCATGCAAGTTCTTCTTAATCCCTGTTCATCAGTTTATCGTCAGCAACAGCTATATCCTTAACTGCCTGCCACGACCACAGTTGCCCAAAGATGGCAAATTAAGACTACGAACCGAGCGAATGACGACCCGGCCAATCGTCAGGTCAAAGACGGTCGGCTTGACTTACATCAAGGCCCTTTTTAGTCGCCTTTCCGATACTGACATAAGAACAAACCAGCTACTGAGGACTTACGCATGGCCGTGAGAAACATTATTCGGATAGACGAGGAAAAGTGCGACGGGTGCGGCGAGTGCGTCCCCGCCTGCCACGAAGGCGCGCTCGCCATCATAAACGGCAAGGCCAGATTGGTCAGCGAAACGTATTGCGATGGCCTTGGCGCCTGTCTCGGAAAATGTCCGCAGGGAGCGATTACCGTCGAAGAGCGGGACGCGGTTGAGTACGATCTCGACGCCACCACCAGACATGTCGCCAGGCTGAAAATCAAGCAAACCATGGGTTCTTCCGTTCCGTCGGGTTGTCCCGGTAGCGCCGCGCGAATACTTCCTATGGCCGGACCGGCAAAAACGACCGCAACCCCGCAATCTTCGTCGTCGCCAACCGAATTGCGCACCTGGCCGGTGCAACTCAAGCTGGTGGCGCCCAATGCGCCCTTTCTTGTCGGGGCCGATCTGTTGCTGTGCGCCGACTGCGTTCCTTTCGCCGTCCCCGATTTCCACAAGCGGTTTCTGGCCGGAAAAGTCCTGCTGGTCGGGTGCCCCAAGCTCGATGATCTGAACTTCTATCACCAAAAACTGATGATGATATTCGGCCAGACCGGCCCACGCAGTTTGACCGTACTGAAAATGGAAGTTCCCTGTTGCACCGGAATAGCTCAGGCGGCCCTCCAGGCGAGATCATCGGTGTCGCCCGAACTCCCGGCTTCGGTCTATACAATTGGAATCAACGGTGATATCCGCCAGGAACTAATTATCGGCTCCGATGCCGGGATACCGGTGGTGTGAGGGTTGATCAGTACTTCAATGTAGAAACAATCAAATAGCGGTGCAGGGACTCGATCCCCGCAAACTATTCCCCGCTAGTCGAAAACGCTCCAAACGCACGAAAAAACTGCTGCTCCGACCATCAGCTAGACTTCTTGACTCTCTGAATTGATTCCGCTACCAAGTAATTTGCAAATGCGGAGCACGACACTACCATATATTTTGCGGAGGCAAAATCAAGATTCGGATCATCCATGAGGCCGTGGCGAATTCCATCTGCATCGCAGGTATAGCCATAGAGTTTATCGTAACCCTCAATGAGCGCAGGATGAACATTCCATGACTTCCTTATGATCTTGAGAGCGTCGGAGAGCGTACCTTTGGCGATACCCGCAGCATTTTTCGCAGCCGTTTCCACTGCGCCAATTGAGTCTTTAATCGCGTTGCGAAAGTCGGGAGACTGGCGATCTGTCAATTTTTGAAGCGCACTTTGTATCTGGGTAGCAACAAGGTCGTTAGGACTGGAAATGGCCGATTCGATTTCCTTCAGTTCTAGAGAGCTTGTTATCTGTACGATTAAGCCGTTAGAAAGTCTGAAACCCGCTAATTCTTCTGCAAGAACTTCATTTAGCTTCCGCACAAATCGATCCAACTCACTCGTTGATCCCCAAGCGAATTTATTAACTACATATTCCAGGAAATCATACACTTCAGACCACTCTAACTTTGCATAGTGTCCGTACAACGGTGGAATGACCGTCGTGTGATTCACATAATTCAAATTAGACACGAACACACTGAGTTTCTGTTTTAGGAAACCATCCCAAATCGACACCCACAAAGCGGCCTCTCTCTTTTCTAACCAACTACCAGACGTTTTCGACCAAAAAGCTTGGTCGAGCAGATTCCAGATGCGATTCCTGAGCTCAAGGTCGATCGAATTAATCTGCAATTCTCGCGGTTTCTTGATACCCACTCGTTCAGAAAAGCTCTTCAAGATGGCACTCCAAATACCTGTGGATTCCTACCAGAATCCCCTATCACTCAAACTAACCTATCAGATTCAATAGCGGTGCAGGGACTCGAACCCCGGACACGCGGATTATGATTCCGCTGCTCTAACCAACTGAGCTACACCGCCATAACAGAACAAGGGCAAACCGGGCAGATTATGTTACGTTTTCACCGCCGCCCGATCAAGTGGACGCCGTGCGCTCGGCTGAAGCCCCAATTTGTCGCCTCCGAATGGAGGCAGACACT
>JBGOTX010000066.1:0-8129 GCA_041476705.1 Candidatus Zixiibacteriota bacterium | reverse complement strand
GTGGTGCCTTCGTACAACTCAGTCACGCGGGCGTCGCGAAAATACCGCTCGACCGGATATTCTTTAATATACCCATACCCGCCGTGGATTTGCACTGCTTCGTTACAGATATAGTTGGCCGCCTGCGAGCAAAAGAGTTTTGACATGGAGGCCTCGCGGTGGCACGGTTTCCCGTTGTCCTTGAGCCAGGCCGCCCGATAACCGAGCAAGCGGGCCGCATCGAGTTTGGTTCCCATCTCGGCCAGTTTGAACTGAATCGCCTGGAAATTGGCAATCGCCTGGCCGAACTGCTTGCGCGCTTTGGCGTACTTGATCGCTTCTTCCATCGCGGCGCGGGCGATCCCGATCGCCTGGAACGATACGCCGATTCGGCCGCCGTTCAAAATCGTCACCGCCATACGGAATCCATCGCGATCACTACCGATCATGTTCTCCTTCGGCACGACCACGTCCGCCAGCGAAATTTCGCGGGTGTCCGAGGCCTTGATCCCGCACTTCTGCTCCGCCTTGCCAAGGGTAAGCCCTTTGGAGCCGCGCTCGACCACAAAGCAGGAGATGCCGTTGCGTCCTTCTTCGGGGTGGGTTTTCGCAAACACGATATACACCCCCGCGTAGACGGCGCTGGTGACAAAGCTCTTGGTCCCGGAGAGCAGGTAATGATCCCCCTTTTCGACCGCGACCGTCGACAGCGCGGCGACATCGGTGCCGGCGTTCGGTTCGGTGATACAGTACGACCCGATCAATTCCCCCGCCGCCATTTTTGGCAAGTATTTCTTCTTGAGCGGCTCGCAGGCGAACAGCTTAAGGATATCGCAGGTGAGCGAGTTATGAACCGAAAGCATGATCCCGAATCCGGCGCTGGCGGCGCAGATTTCTTCGAGCGCGCCCATAAACGCGGTGGTGTTCATGCCAAGCCCGCCGTATTCTTCCGGTACGATAAATCCGAAATACCCGAGTTCGGCGCACTCGCGGATCAACTCCTGTGGAGTTTCCCCTTTCTCGTCCATCTCCATGGCGATCGGGGCGATCCGCTTGGTAGCCAGATCGCGGGCCATTTGTTTCAGTTCAAGGTCCTGCTCGCTTAATTCGAAATCCATGTCGTCTCCTGCCTAATTGTATGTATAAAATCCACGCCCGGTCTTGCGGCCCAGATATCCGGCGTGTACCATTTTTTTCAACAGCGGGCACGGCCGGTACTTGGGATCGCCCAACCCTTCGTGCATAACTTCAAGAATGGCCAGACAGACATCCAGCCCGATAAGATCGGCCAGGGTAAGCGGGCCCATCGGATGCCCCATCCCCAGTTTCATGACATTGTCGATCGCCTCAACCGTTCCGACCCCCTCGACATGGGCGTAAATCGCCTCGTTGATCATTGGCATCAAAATCCGGTTGGCGATAAATCCCGGATAGTCGTTCACCTCGACCGAAACCTTCCCCAGTTTGTCCGACAGTTCCTTGATCACCTGGTATGTCTCATCGCTGGTGGCCAGACCGCGAATCAATTCGGTGAGCTTGACAATCGGCACCGGATTCATGAAATGCATGCCGATGACTTTGTCGGGACGCTTGGTCGCCGCCGCCAACTGGGTGATAGGAAGCGACGACGTGTTGCTGGTGAGAATCGTCTGCGGCGGACAGATTATATCCAGCCGCCGGAACAAATCGAGTTTCACCGGAAGTTGTTCCGTCACCGCCTCGACCACCACCTGGGCGGCCTGAGCCGCCTTCAGATCGACATTCGTGCCGATCCGTTCCATAATGGCGGTCTTATCAACTTTTGGATCCTTTTTCACGATCCGATCAAGCGAAGCCCCGATCGTGGCCAGCGCCTTGTCGGCGCGCGCCTGATCGACTTCGATGATCGTGACCTGGAATCCGGTCGTGGCGCACACTTGCGCCACCCCGTTTCCCATGGTACCGCCGCCAACGACGGCGATATGCTGTATATCACTAAGTTTCAAGATATGAACCTCCCGGACCAGACACGTTACACCAATTCGATTGCCAGCGCGACCGCGTTCCCTCCGCCGAGGCAGAGCGTGGCCATGCCGGTTTTCAGTTTGCGATCCTTCAGAGCATAGATCAGCGTCGTCAGAATGCGCGTGCCGCTGGCGCCGATCGGGTGGCCAAGGGCCACCGCGCCGCCGTGAACATTGACCCTGTCCCAATTCCAGCCCAGCCCCTTGCCGTCGGCCAACGCCTGCGCCGAAAACGCTTCATTGGCTTCAATCAGGTCCCAGTGGTCAATCTTGATGTTCATCTTCTTCATCAGTTTTTCGACCGCAAAAATCGGGGCAAAAAACAATTCCTGCGGCGGCGTGCCTGCAGTGGTGTAATCGACTATCCGAGCCAGGGGCTTGAGCCCCTTTCTCTTGAGGTAATTTTCTGATACTACGACCGATGCCGCGCTTCCGTCGTTGAGTCCCGGGGCGTTGCCGGCGGTGACAGTGCCGTCTTTCTCGAATGCCGGGCGAAGTTTGGCCAGCGATTCAATGGAAACATCGGCCCGAGGGCATTCATCGGTATTGAACATCTTCGGGTCCCCTTTTTTCTGAGGCACGGCGACATCGAATATCTCTTCTTTGAACTTCCCCGCCTGCGCCGCGGCTACCGCTTTGCGATGCGAGTTGTACGCAAAGGCGTCCTGCTCTTCGCGCGTGATATTCGCTTTCTTGCGCGTGTACTCGGCGGCGCTTCCCATGTGGTAATTGTTGAACGAATCCCACAGACCGTCGGAAATCATGATATCGTCGAGTGTCTGATGCCCGAAGCGCGTGCCGACTTTGGCCCCGCGAAGCACGTAGGGCGTATTCGACATCGACTCCATTCCGCCTGCAATGATGACATCCTGATCACCGGCCTTGATCGACTGGGCCGCCAGCATGACCGCCTTCAGACCCGAACCGCAGACCTTGTTAATCGTCAAACAACCGACTTGCGGCGGCACTCCGCCGTGAATGGCCGCCTGACGAGCGGGTGCCTGTCCTGATCCGCCTTGCACGACCTGCCCCATGATCACTTCATCAATGTCATTGAGTTCAATTCCGGACCGACGGATCGCTTCCTTGATCGCCAACGCGCCGAGCTGAGGAGCGGTCATTGTTCCAATGCCACCGTGCAGGGTGCCGATGGCGCTTCGACAGGCCGAGACTATATATGCAGTGTTCTGACTCATAGTAACCTCCATAGAATCAAGCTGTTAAAGAACGCGAGCCGCCTATATAAACGATTTCCCGGCCGAAATCAATTGCATCGACCGGATTATCCCCGCTTGTCGGCCTAAGTGGCTATTCCCCTGTCAATTATGATAGCCGCAACATCAGTCGAAACATCGCCGACACACAAGAACTGAGTCCCAAAATACCTGATCAATTTTTGATCGTTTAGGCCTCAAGTTGTCCGACTGTCCAACCGATAATCAAAGCGTAACGGACTGAAACACCCTTAAGGAGGAAATGCATGAAGAAACTCTTTTTGGCGCTGATCATTTTGATCGCCTTTGGCGTCTCCGCCTCAGCGCAGGTACCCACGCCGTTTTCGCTCTATGCGGGCGGCGCCATTTCACTGCCACAGTCTCCATCCGCTTTCAAAGACGGATACAAGAGTGGACTGAGCGGCATGGTTGGCTTTGGCTGGAAGCTCATGCCCAATTTACAGGCCGTGCTCAAAGCCGAATTGCACTCGTTCAAGGTTGATTTTGCACAGCAGGGACTGGCCACCAGCTATCCCGCGTTGACCGGCGGCACCAACAACATGTGGATGTTCGGTGTTGACGGACGGTATTCGCTCGGACTTCCGGCCGCCCCCATTAAGCCGTTTCTGATCGGCGGCGCCGGACTGGCCAGCATTTCACAGACCGACTTTGCGGGCGATCCACTGGCTACCAGCTTGAACTCGGTGTTACCGACCAGCCAGAGCAAAATGTACTGGAATATCGGCGCCGGAGTTGAACTGAAAGGCACACCGCTTATGGGCCTGTTCGCCCAGGTACGGTATGTCAGCGTGGCGACCGATGGCACAGCTTCCAACTTCGTTCCGATCACGCTCGGTCTCAAATTCTTCTAAGTCAAAAGAATTCCTATCGAATCGTCGGGCCGCGGAATCATCCGCGGCCTTTTTTTTGGGCGGAAGGATCGGTGGCGGAAACTTGGCCCGGCCCATATATTGTGCGGTATAAGGATGGACATGGATACTCGATTATACGTGCACTATCACACGCTTGGGTGTCTGATCGCCGTTTGCTTCCTCGTGATCGGACCCACCGCGTCGAAGGCACAGACCGACTCCACGAGCTCTAAAGTGGGAATGTTCGCCGGCATCGGCGCTTCGACTACTTTCGGCAAGCTCTACGACCGCACCCGCTTCGGATTTCACGGAACATTCGGCCTGACTATTCCGTTGGCCCCAGGCACGACTCAATCGATCGAACTCGTTCCGATTGCTACCGCCGGATTATTTCACAACGACGGCCATATCGGCGGCGACTTTATTGTCATGACCGCCGGCGCAGAACTCCGACTCGTCGCCGGCTCGTATCAATCGGCGCGCTACTTCTTTGGTCTGGGAAGCGGCGTCGGACGGGTTCGGGAGAGAAACTTTCGATCACGGGAAACCGGCCGGATGGCCGACGGGTATATCGAATGGGGGGGGTATTTTGCGCCGGGCATCGGATTTGACTTTCCCGTCAGCCGCCGCGTGCGACTTTTCAGTCAGGTCCACCTGATGAATATCTTCGGAACTCAAATCGCGAATTATCAATTCCTGCAAGCCATCATCGGCGTGCGATTATAACATCAGTAGGTCAAGCGCCTCGGCGCTTGACTCCGATTTTGTCAAGCCGCAGGCGGCTTGACCTACAAACTATAGTCGAAGGGTCGCGAAGCGGCGAAAGACGACGCGCTACAACCCAATCTCCAACTCTACTATCGGGCTTTCCGTGTCAACCTGGTCCCCCTGCGCAAAGTGAATCGCCTTGACTTTCCCCGCCGCCAGCGCGCAGACCGGATTTTCCATCTTCATGGCTTCGACAATCACCAGCTGTTGCTTCTCGGTGACCTGATCGCCAACCGACACCATCAACTTGACAATCCGACCGGGCATCGGCGCAAACACCTTGTCTTTTTCGCGATGAAGCTCGCCCGCCTCGCCCCCCGATACGGCATCGGAGGATTCGGTCAATTCCAGCTGAACCCGGCCAAGGTCAACGTAGATAATCCCTTTGTGCTTCACCGCGGCCGCCATGTGGCGGCATTGGCCGTTGGTTACCGCAAACAAACCGTGCGGCAAGGCATCGACTTCATACACTGCTTCGCCGACCGACACATGCCACCCCTGCCCCACCCGCTCGACCGAAGTTTCGAGCTTGGCGCCATCGCAGGAAAACTGGTACTTATTCACCGATCGCATCTCCGATCTGCCAGGCGCCCACCGTATCCCATGGCGTGGCGACTGTGAGACGCTTGTCAGATCCGCCTGCAGTGCGAGTCGACGAGCCGGCTACGGCCGAAGCCACCGCCGCCGCTAAAGCGTGGTAATCGTCCGATCCGGTCGCGCGGGCGCTCATGTGATCTCCGATGAAACTCGTATAGGTCCGGCCCGCGATAAACTCCGGATGATTCAGCGCTTCGATCATGAACCGCCTTGAGGTCTTCACTCCGAGGATCTTGAACTGCTCGAGAGCATCGGTCATTTTCGCGATTGCCGTATTCCGGTCGGGAGCGTGAACAATCAACTTGGCCATGATTGGGTCGTAATGAATGCCGATTTCCATGCCGGACATGATGCCCGAATCGACCCGAATCCCCGGCCCTTCCGGTTCCGAGTAATGCACGATCGTGCCGATCGATGGCATGAAATTGTTCTCGCCGTCCTCGGCATAGATACGACATTCAATTGCGTGGCCGCGCTGGCTTAGATTTTTCAAATGGTCGCCAAGCGGCAGACCGGCGGCCACTTTGATTTGCTCCACGACCAAGTCGACTCCGACCACCATTTCCGTGATCGGGTGCTCCACTTGAATGCGGGTGTTCATTTCGAGGAAGAAGTATTTGCCGGTTTTGTCCAGCAGAAACTCGACCGTCCCGGCATTGGTGTATCCGGCGGCCTGCGCGACCTTGACCGCGTCGTTTCCCATGCGGGCGCGAAGTTCCTCGGTGAGGGCCGTCGACGGGGTTTCCTCGATAATCTTCTGGTGTCGCCGCTGGATCGAGCATTCCCGCTCGAACAGATGAACGCAGTGACCGTGATGGTCGGCCAACACCTGGAACTCGATATGGCGCGGATCGGACAGATACTTTTCAAGATACACCGTGTCATCGCCGAAGGCGTTGAGCGCCTCGCGCTGGGCCGCACCGAGAGCATCGGCCAACTGAGATTTCTCATGCACGATCCGCATCCCTTTGCCGCCGCCACCCGCCGCCGCCTTGATAATCACCGGGTATCCGGCGATGGCGGCCGCCTTCTCAAACTGCGTTACATCCGCACTGCTTCCCTTCATCCCGGGGATAAGCGGCACTCCGGCGTCGGCCATTTTGACCCGCGATTCAACTTTGTTGCCGAGTAGCCGCATTGCTTCCGTCCCCGGACCGATAAACACGATTCCCTCCTCGGCGCATCGCTTCGGCAAAAGGGGATTCTCAGCCAGAAATCCATACCCCGGATGCAGAGCATCGCAACCGGTTTCCTTCGCGGCCGCAATGATCCGGTCGATATTCAGATACGACTCGCGCGGCGAGGGAGGACCGATCAGCGCCGATTGATCGGCAATCAGCCGATGCTTGCTGTGCGCGTCGGCCTCGGAATAGACCGCCACAGTGGGAATACCAAGCGACCGACAGGCGCGGATCACCCGTACCGCAATTTCGGACCGATTAGCGACAAGTATTTTCTTGAACAAAGGAGACATTATCTAATCAATTCTGCTCTACTCAGTAACAATCTCAACATTCGTCGTCGCGAGCGCGCTTCGTGTGACCGAAGCAATCTCTCCTCAATCTTCGTAGTGTCAGGCGTCCCCGCCTTACGCATGTCTCTGATTCAATATCCCGTCCTCAACTCCGCTTCTTCACCCACGATGGCGTCCGCTTATTCAGAAACGCATCCATCCCCTCCTGACCTTCGGGGGATATCCTGAGTTTGGCGATCATTTCCGCAGTCCACGGGCGGAACTCTTCGGGAGTCATTTCTCCCACGCCTGCCACCAACCGCTTGGCCATCGCCACCGCTTCGGGGCCGGACGACAACAGCGAATGAACCTGCCGCTCAATCTCGGCGTCGATTGCGGTGTCATCGGCAACTTTATTCACCAGTCCCACGCTCAGCGCTCGCGAAGCGTCCATCCGTTCGCCGGTGATAAACAGTTCGCGCGCCCGCCCTTCTCCCATCTTCTTGACCACGTATGGCCCGATGCAGGCCGGCACCACGCCGATCTTTACCTCCGAAAACGAGAACAACGCCGAGCGGGCGGCAATCGCGATATCGCACACCGCCACGAACCCGGTTCCGCCGCCGATTGCCGCGCCATTCACGCGGGCAATCACGGGACGTTTGAACGTGTAGATCTGCCAGAACAGGTCAGCCAGCGCCAGCGCCTCGGCGAGATTTTCGTCAAACGATTGGGTTATGACCGAGCGCATCCAGTTGAGATCAGCCCCGGCGCAAAAAGATTTGCCTGCGCCGGTGAGAATCACCACCCGGTTGTGCGGGTCGTTCTCCATCTCGGAAAACGCCGCCGACATTTCCGAGATAACGGTCGAGTTAAAGGCGTTGTGAATCTCAGGACGATTAAACGTGATCGTGCCGACTTCATCGTCATGCCTGGTCTGAATAGTGGAATACGCCATGGTCGGGTCCTACATCCGGAACACGCCGTACTGCTGATTCGGGATCGGCGCATTGAGCGACATTGATATGCCCAGCGCCAGCGCCTGGCGGGTATCGGTCATGCCGATAATGCCGTCATCCCACAATCGCGCGCCGGAATAGTAGGCGTTGGATTCTAATTCGTACTTTTCAATGATCGGTGTGCGGATCGCGTCGATATCCGCCTGCGATAGTTTGTGTCCCTCGCGCTCAAGCTGTTCGATTTTGACCTGGGTCAGCACGTCGGCCGCCTGTTCGCCCCCCAT
>JBGOTX010000065.1:0-8242 GCA_041476705.1 Candidatus Zixiibacteriota bacterium | reverse complement strand
CCCTTGACGACCACCATGTCGCCGGCATGAAGACCGGAGCTGATGTTATAATACCCGCGGTCGCCGCGCGAGACAGTTACTTTGTGCGGGCGGTATCGGTCCGGCGCTTCCCGGACAAACACAACATTGCAACAACCTTCCCATTGGACGGCGTCGCGTGGTACGGCTACAGTCGCGGCCCGTAAGGAAGCTGGCAACACCAAACGACCAAACTGATGAGCTTTAAGATCGAGGGTCGCATTTGCGACTTCGGCACGCACGGTCGCTGATCTTGTCACAGGATCAACGAACTGGGCCACCCAGATCACTCGCCCGTTTACTTTCTCCAGCGCGTCGCCGTCAGTCGCGAACTCAACTGTCTGCCCCTTGCGAAACAATGATAGATCTGATTCACGGACATGTGCCTCGATCCAGAGGACCGAGAGGTCCCCGACCAGGGCGAGAATTGAGCCGGCCGTCAGCAGTTCTCCCAAAGAAGCTTTGCGCTCAAGCAAGGCGCCGCCCCTGGACGCGCGCAACAGCCAGCGCGGAGTGACCGCGCGGCTGGACTGAATTAGTTGAATTTCATTCTGATTTACTCCGCACGCCTCTAAGAGAGCGCGAGCTCCAAACAAGCGTGCCTGCGCCGTCCTAAACTGTCCATCCACCTGTTGAGCTTCAGCTACGCTGATCAATCCCCTTTTACCAAGACTGTCAGACCGGGTGAACTCCTGTTCTCTTAATTGCGCCTCTAACGCCGCTTCAAGAAAGTCCGCCTGCAATCGTGGCATGTCCGGAGACTCCAGTTCTGCCAACGCCTGTCCTGCTGACACATTTTGCCCGGGCTCGGCCAGCCAGCGAACGACCAATGCCGGGACAGTTGTTGTAATCGCGTAGGACCTGGTTTCATCAAATAGAACCTCTGCCGGGGCTTCAGTTGAAGCGGCTTCGTTCACGTCCAACGCCGGAGCCAGCGTCAAGCCCGCCCGCTCAGCAGTTTCGGCAGAGGCAAACTGGATGATCGCGTCGTCGGTCGCACAGCGCGCTTCGTTCTTCGGGAAGAAAATCGATGGCTTGTAGGTTTCATCGGGAGGAGATTCAATTTTCGGCTCCTGGGCAAAGGTAAGACCAGGGTGACATATCCTGTCGTGGGATTCGGGTAGTTGATGTTCATTGCACCAATCCCCTTTGGCCTTGAAGGTCTGTATGAGGCCCGGATTGCATTTCGTGCATTCCGATTCCGGCACCCGGTGTTCGGCGCACCAGTCCGGGGCTGTTGCATGTTTACCCTCGGTTTTCTGATCATCCGGCTTGGCGACGGCCGTCCCATTTTGCCCGAAGGCGCCCAAGGCCCAGGAGGCGCTGGTAATGCCGGCCGTTACCAAGAGTAGGGCGGGCATGTATCTTCTATAGAACACGATTACACCTCACAATCAACAGTGACTACCGCCCGATACAGGTGGGCGGGCGGAATCACCAAGAGTTTGAACGATTAAGTCTGACCGCGAAAAGCGGCCGGGGAAAAATCAGGCCGTATGGCGAGGGGGTTGATCCAGCGATTCAGGACAGAGCGATGTGGGCGGGATGCTCCCGACTACGGCGAGGTTGGAGACAAGGTAGGGAACAATCGTCGGGACGTACGAATCCCGGACTATGGCAACATTGAAACAAGCGCAATGACAGAGGGTGGAACAGGTGCAACAATCATCATCGCAACAGTCGGCCTGAGCCAAGACGGCTCCCGCCAGCGGCAGAAGAAGAGCCAACACCACAACGACCGTACCGGCAGTCAAGAGAAGGAATCGGACTTTGCTCGATGTCGGGTTCGGCTTCATACATATAATATACCACATGGATAGAATTGGTCAACATATTTTTCCCCCGACCAATCGGAAGGAAGTTTCGGTCTCATGATAGGTTGCGGGGCAACAAAAAGCCGGTTTCGTGTTTTTGTTGACAGATCGCACATTTTTGTCGACGCTGGAGACCATTATGGAGGGCTTGACGATGAATAGATCGGCAACTGTGATGTTGAAACGAATGGGGCGTAGTGTACTCATGGCGCTCATCTTCTGTCTCACTCTCTTGAGCACTCGCGCGGCTGGCGTCGGTGCGCAATCGCAACCGGTGGACGGCCCTGGATATTCCGATTCTATTATTCATCTCGACCGCACCAACCTTGATACGACCAAGTGGTTTGGGTACAAGGGACCGGATTTGTATGAGGAACTGCGGAGACATGCCAGTTCAGGTGAACGCAGTACTTATCATGGCGCCACGGCATCGGATGCCCTAACGCATCCTGATGATATCTATTGGGCTGAAGGGTTCGGCGGTCCGGGTGGATTGATTTCAGGCGGAGATCCGGTGAATGTCATGACGGTGTATAACAACATGCTGATCATTGGTGGCGACCTTAGGGCGGTTGGTTCACTTCCCGTCAACAACATCGCGGGCTGGGATAGTAACAAGTGGGTGACCCTCGGGAACGGTGTATCTTCTCCCATCTGGGGCGCAATGGCCGTTTACAATAACCAGCTTGTCGTCACCACTGAATCCGCCAACCCTCCTCGCTGCAAGATTATGTCGTGGGATGGTACGCGTTGGTCGGTCCTCACCGATAGCATGAGTGGTTGGGTGGAGGCGATCATAGAGTACAACGGCCAGTTGGTAGTGGCCGGTTCCATGACGAAAATAGACGGTACTCCCGTCGCAGGTTTAGCTGTTTGGAATGGCCACGCGTGGAGTGATCTTGGCGGAGGAACAAATGGAACAGTAGCCGCACTTGCTACTTATCACAACAGTCTTATCGTGGGAGGATCGTTTTCCACTGCAGGCGGAATGCTGGCGGCGAACATAGCGGCATGGAACGGGTCAAATTGGTCACCTGTTGGAGAAGGGACCGACGGCTGGGTGATGGCGTTTGCGGTCAACAACGATCAACTCTTTGCCGCGGGGTCATTTTCGCAAGCAGGTGGGAGCGAGGCGAGGAACATCGCTTCCTGGAATGACACGTTGTGGCAATCACTTGGGGAGGGCACACACAATACAGTGTGGGCGTTGACGATTTTTGACGGCCAATTGATCGCCGGTGGAGTTATCGACAGTGCGGGAGGAGCACCGGCCGACAAAGTGGCGGCTTGGGACGGCCGCACCTGGACAGCGATGGATGTCGGTCAATACGGCTGGGTGAGAGACATGACGGTGTATGGTGGTCGTCTCTACATAGGCGGGCACTTCAATCTTGTAAGGAATTTGGTGGATGGTGGTTGGGCTGTCTGGGACACATCCCTTCGCCGATGGAACTGGCCTACAGGCAACGGAACCAACGGTCCGGTGCAAACGACGTTTGTGTTCCACGATACTCTGTTTGCCGGCGGTGAGTTTGACGCGGCATCGACAAACGCAACTCACAAGATCGCCGCCTGGGACGGCTACCAGTGGTCGTCGCTTGGAACCGGCGTCAATCACGGCATAGGTGTTCGCGCCCTGACTGCGTATGGCGGAGAACTTGTCGCGGGAGGTGACTTTGACAGTATCGGCAACATACACGCCTCTGCCATCGCCGCATGGAGCAATGGTGCCTGGCATTCTCTGGGCGAGGGAATAGTCGGTAGTGTGGGGTGCCTCAAAAATTACGGTAACCGCTTGATCGCTGGCGGGAACTTCCATATCGGTGCGGGCGGCGATACCATCAGAAGCTTGGCCGCCTGGAACGGACAGAATTGGGCGAAATTGGGGGCGGGGCTGGCTGCACGCGCACCCTATGAACCCCGGGTTTACGGAATGGACACGTCAAATGGAGTGCTCCTCGTGGCCGGTCAATTTGACAGCGCAGGAGGAGTTGCCGCGAAGAACATTGCTCTCTGGGACGGAGCCAATTGGCAAGCCATGGGCGACGGATTGGAGGGAAGCGACTATTGGGATGGAGTGTACCGCATCGCCTTCTATGCCAACCAAGTAATCGCCGGAGGGCGGTTCACACACTCGGGAGATAGTACCATTGGTTGTGTCGCCGCATGGAATGGTACACGATGGACAGACCTTGGTTCGGGTATCCCGAGAACACCGAACGGCATCGTCGTGCTGGCTATGACCGTCTATGACGACAAATTGATTGTCGGCGGATTCTTGGATTCGGCCGGGGGGCAATCCGTGTCCAGCATCGCATCGTGGGATGGCGCAACCTGGTCTCCTCTCGGGTCGGGAATCACGAACCCAATAGAAAATTGGGTCGATTGGAGGAAGGAAGGTTGGGTGAACTCGCTATGCGTGTACCGGGAAAAACTCCATGTTGGCGGGCTATTTTCCTTAACCGGTGATAAGGTCTCGTCTTGTTTCGCGGTCTGGACCAAACAAACCCCCACCGACACGCCGGACGACAATCTCATTCTGCTTCCGACATCGATCGCCGTCAGCCAAAACTACCCCAACCCCTTCAATCCATCGACCACGATTGAGTATTCGTTGGATCATCGCGATCATGTGTCGATCGATATCTATAACTCGCTCGGCGAATTCATCAAACAGGTCATCGATGAAACGAAAGCGGCGGGGCGGTATCAGGTGGTTTGGAATGGGACCGATCAGCGCGGCCGGCAGGTAGCCACCGGAGTCTATTTCTATCGAGTGAAGATTGGTGATCAGGAAGCATCCAAGAAGATGCTGTTGCTAAAGTAGCGCGCCTGCAAAACAACACCGCCGGCGCCATTTTCCTGGACCGGCGGTGATCTTTTCACCTGCGATTGTGATTGGCTGTCTTATTCCAGATTCGGCTCAGCCAACTCGGTCACCGTCACTTTCCCAAAATCATCGAGCGGCTTGTCGTACGTGTCGGCCTTGCCCACGACCACGTACGTCATGGAATCGGGGGTGAGATACTTCTGCGCCACCCGCTTGATATCGTCGACCGTCACTTTGCGGTAGTTGTCGAGATACGTTTTGTAAAAATCCATCGGCCAGCCGTCGAACTCCAGCGACATTAAGCTCCGGACGATTTTGCCCGGCGTGTCGAAATTGAACACGGTGCGATTAACCGCGGCATCGCGGGCTTCGGCCAATTCCTGCGCGGTCACGCCGTTTTCGCGAATCTTGCGGATCTCTTCCATCATGATTGTCATCGCTTTATGCGCGGTCGCCGCCTTGGTCTGGCAGTAAGCATTGAATGTACCGAAATCCCGCGAACCGATATCGAACGATGACCCGGTGCGGTAGGCCAGCCCTTCATCGGAGCGAACCCGCGAAGTCAGCCGCGACGTAAACGAGCCGCCGCCCAATATGTAGTTCATCAGTTGCACGGCGTACCGGTCGGGGTTGTCCCGCTTGATACCGAGCTGTCCGATGTTGATGTACGCTTGATTGATATCCTTGACGATTTCGTACACACCGGGATGCACAACCGATTCCACCGCCGGAGGCGGCGGTAGGGCGTCCGCGTTCCTGGACCAATCGCCGAACAAGGACTTGATCTTCTCGATCATGGTTTTGGAATCGAAATCTCCGGAGATGGCGATCATCACATTGTTCGGCACGAAAAACCGCTTGTGGTAATCGCTCAGATCAGCCGGCGTAATCGACTTGACCGTCGCCCATTCGGTGATTCGACCATAGGGATGGTCACCGTACAGGATATTGGCAAAGGAGCGACCGGCCACGCCGTTTGGATCATCGTTGCGACGCTTGATCTGACTTTTGACGTCGGTCTTGGCAAGATCGAGCTTGTCTGCGGGGAACAAGGGGTGGCGAAGCAGATCGGCCAGGAGGGTTAAGCCCAGATCGAAGTCTTTCGCCATCACGCTCAGCGATGCCGATCCGCTTTCGGTCCCGATATTGGTTTCCAGTGAACCGCCGATGAACTCCATCATGTTGTTGAGGGAATCGCCGCTGATCGTGGTCGTGCCGCCGGTGCGCATGACTGTTCCCACCAGCCCCGACAGGCCGCTCTTGTCCTTGCTGTCGTAGATCGATCCGCAATGGAGCATGGCGACGGCATTGCACAGGGGGAGTCGATGGTTTTCGTACAAATAAATGATCAGGCCGTTGTCCAGCGCCACGCGCTGGACGTCTTTGCCGACTTCGGGTATCGTCAATTGAATCGGCGAAGCCGACAACGCGGCCAGCTTCTGCGAGCCGGGGGATTTTGCGCCGGCGGGAGAATCTGCGCTCATTGCCGTAGCGCCGTACAGCAACACAACCAGCATCGTATATAGACATTGTTTCATGAGACGTATCTCCTTGAGTTCGTTATTGCGGACGCATCTCGTTTGACGGTGCGTTGGGCATTGGACGATCCGGCCGCTTTCCGGCGCCGGTTTTCGTAATAAACGCGACCGTCCGGTTGCGCTTCACCAGGTAGGTATTGACCACGCGCAGGACGTCGTCGGCCGTTACTTTTCTTATTGCGTCGTTCCGGTCTGCAAAATCATGCCAGTTGCCGGTGACCCCTTCACTCGAAGCCAGTCGAGACGCCAGTCCCTGGTTGGATTCCAGCGAGCGGGTCAGTTGTGCGTCGATCTGATTGCGTACCTTTTGCAATTCCCAATCGGTGACCTTCTCGGTTTTCATCCGATCGATTTCGGCATACACGGCGTCTTCCATCTCCTGCACGGTATGGCCCGGAAAGGGATTGGCCGTGCAGGTAAAGGCGCTGGGGTAGCGGGCATAATCAACACCGGCCGAGGCCATGCCGATCTTTTTCTCGCGGATATTTTTGTAAAACCGGCTGGTGCGTCCGCTCGAAAGAATATTGGCGGCGACATCCAGAGCGGGCAGGTCGGGATGGCCGATCGCCGGAGTCGCCCAGGTGATAAAAGCCGATGGATTGGCGTCGTATTCCACTTCGACCCGTCGTTCTCCGGTGTGGGGGGCGTCGCGAGTAACCACCGGAGGCGGAGGCGGGAGCGAGGGTATTGCGGCGAAATATTTGTCGGCCAGCGCAAAGACTTCGTCGGCGTTGACGTCGCCGACAATCACCGCCACCGCATTGGCGGGCGAATAGTGCGATTTGAAATACGATTCCACGTCCTCACGTAGCACGGTCTGCAGGTCACTCATCCAGCCGACCACCGGCCATTTGTACGGCGAGGCCCAGAACGTGGCCGCTGAAACGGCTTCGTCCAGCGTCCCACGCGGTTGGTTCTCGAGACTCAGCCGACGTTCCTCCATCACCACGTCGCGTTCTGAATAAAACTCGCGCAGGACCAGATTGCCCAGGCGATCGCTTTCCAAATACGCCCACAATTCGAGACGGTTCTTGGGAAGTGATAGGAAATACTGGGTGCCGTCGTTGTTGGTCGAGGCATTCAAACCGGTTCCGCCGTTCTGGAGATAGGTCGACCAGAGTTCGTCCTTAATCACGTACTTCTTCTGTTCGGCCTGGGCGTCGGCAATCTGCTGACGGAGTTGTTTGTAACGCGCCGAGTCGGGGGGATTCAAGGACGAAATCAATCTGGTCTGCTCAGCCCGCATCAGGTGGGCCAGCGAATCGATCCGATTCATGATGGGCACTTCCGCCTGATAATTGCTCGTGCCGATTGTTTTAGTTCCTTTGAAGAGCATGTGCTCCAGCAGGTGCGAAGAGCCGGTAATTCCTTCGCGCTCATCGACCGAACCAGTGTTGAACCGGATGATGGCCGAAAAGACCGGAGCCGAATGATTTTCAAGCACCAGCATTCGCATGCCATTCTTCAGCGTCTTCTTCTTGACGTCGAGCTGAAGCCCGGTGGTCTGAGCGCCGGCGGTCGACGCCATGAGCGCGCCCACAGTCAGCGCGATCAACAGTCGTAATGATCTCACAATTGGTACTCCTTGTGTTCGAGAAGTGATCTTGTACAGTGCGGGTTCATCATGAGGGGCTTTGGACAAAGCCAATATCGGTTATGCCATCGACATTGGCAAGTGGGGGGTGCGTCGCAGACCGGTCGCGCTTCGGATTCGTCGCGCACACCCCAAAATCCCCTTGTGCCACCGCCCGATTTCTGCTTTAATCCGCGTAAGATTAACGCCATTTGAGTACTGTTGACGACATAGGACGGAATTACTTCATATGAAAAAGATTCTCATTACCGGTGCGCTCGGACAGATCGGCTCTGAACTGACCATGGCGCTTCGGAACCATTACAAAGACCGCGACATCATCGCCACCGACATCCGCATGCCCAGCGAACCCTCCCTGCGCGATTCCGGGCCGTTCGAGTTCCTTGACTGCACCGATCCGAATCATATCACCCGGGTCATGCAACGGTTCGATATCGGCACCATTTAT
>JBGOTX010000064.1:0-8263 GCA_041476705.1 Candidatus Zixiibacteriota bacterium | reverse complement strand
GTGGGGATTGACGATTCCCCCGACGCCCTCAAATCCCCCGAAGCGGCCTCGTCAATTCGCGCTCAGTACAAATTGCCCGACGATGCAATCGTCGCGGTGACGGTTGGGCGGTTTGTCGAGCAGAAGGGGCATGTGACGTTGATCGATGCCCTGCCTGAGATTATTCGAAAAGCGCCGAACGTCCGCTTGCTATTTCTTGGCAACGGCCCGCTTGAATCCGCAATTCGTTCGCGCGCCGACGCCCTCGGCGTTAAGCAGTGTCTTGTGTTCGGCGGTATGCGTGATGATGTTGGAGCGATCGTGGCGGGAACGGATCTCATGATCCAGCCGTCGATCGAGGAACCGTTTGGAATCGCCATCCTCGAAGGAATGCGGGCGGGACTGCCCATCGTGGCGTCGGACGTAGGCGGCATACCGGAGGTGGTTGGTTCCACCGGCGGCGCGCGCTTGGTTGAACCGCGCAATCCGTCGGCGCTGGCGGACGCGGTGGTGGAAGTCGTTTCCGATCAGGCGATGGCCCGCGAAATGGGCGTCCGAAACCGTCGCCGGTTTGTCGAGTGCTTTTCGATCGACAGGATGATCGACCGGGTTGAGGCACAGTTCAAATTCATCTGTCAGGCGGAACCGCAACGTGGATAAGCTCAAACCGTTCGAGCATGGCGTCAAGGGGCTCGTTTTCCGATTGGTCGCCGGATTTCTGAAACGGGGCGGGAGTGAATTCCGACCCCTAGATGGGAATAAGCTCACCAAAGTGCTCTTCTTGCGGCCCGAAAAAATCGGCGACATGGTGATTTCGTTTCCGGTGTTCGATGGTCTGCACGCCCGGTTTCCGCATATCCAGCAGTCGATTCTCGGATCGCCGAAAAATGTCGCGCTGATCGAGGGCGATCCCCGCTTCGCGCGCGTTTTCCTGTATCGCAAGAATCTGTGGCAGGATATCAGGGCGGTCTTCGCCATGCGCCGCGAGAAATTTGACTGTGTCGTCGATATGATCTGCGATGACTCGGTGACGGCGCTGTTTTTGTCCCAGCTTTGCGCGCCGGGAAGGCCCCGGATCGGCGTCGGCAAGGGGCGGCATCGTCAATATTACGATTTCAATTATGATCACCGGATGGGGAACACCGGCCACATCATTCAAAACACGCTGGCTCTGTTGACGGCGTTCGGTATCGATCCGCAACAGGTTGATCCGTACGCACGGCCGCACGTTACCGAGGCGGCAACGGCAATGGCGCGGGAATTCATTGCGTCGGTTCGAGGATCGAACGGGCAGGGAAAGATTATCGGCTATAATCTTTCGGCCGGATCGCCCACCCGATTGTGGCCGAAAGAGAAGTCGGCTGAACTGGTGCGACGGGTGCTCTCCGAATATGCGCAGACCAAAGTCGTATTGCTGGTGGCACCGCCAGATCGACCGCGGGCGCTTGAGGTCCAGCGGTCGGTCGGCTCAGGTGTTGTGGTGGTGCCGGATAAACTCAGTCTCCTGCAGGCATCGGCGGTGGTCTCACAACTTGATTTGCTGATTTCTCCCGATACTTCGCTCATACATATTGCCCGCTCGTTTCATGTGCCGGTAGTCGGACTATACAGTCGCTTCATGAAGAACTTCCTGTTGTGGCGGCCGTTTGGACAGGGCCATGGAGCGGTCCTTTCGGGCAACGATAATAACATTCATGATATCGCGGTAGACCAGGTAATGACAGCAGTTCGGGAAGTCCTGGCTGATGTACGGGTGGAAGCAGTATGACCCGATTGTCGGTGGTCATCATCACGCACAACGAAGAGGCCAACCTGGCTCGTTGCCTTGAGTCGGTGCGCTTTGCCGATGAGATCATCGTTGTCGACAGCCATTCGACTGATCGAACGGTCGAGATTGCCAGGTCGCGCGGCGCTCGTACTTTCGCGATTGAATGGCCCGGATTCGGTCCCGCCAAGCAGTTTGCCGTGGATCAAGCCGCCGGTGAATGGATTTTGTCAATCGATGCCGATGAGATGGTTACGCACGAATTGTCGGTGGAGATCAGGAATATCGTGGGAACTCCAAATGCCTGCGACGGGTACGATATGCCGCGCCTGACCAATTTCCTCGGCCGGTGGGTTCGCCATTCCGGCTGGTATCCCGACCGGGTTCTGCGGCTGTTTCGCAAGCCCTCCGGTAAATTCACGAACGCCGCCATTCACGAGCATGTGGCGTTGACTGGGACACTCGGACATTGCCGGAATGATCTGTGGCACTACAGCTATCCGACGTTGGATATCTACTTTGACAAATTCAATCGGTACACCACGGATGGAGCCCGGCAAGCGTTCGAGCGCGGGGAAGGGGCGGTCCTGTTTGACCTCACATTTCGCCCGGCGGTGGCGTTCATCAAACACTATATTTCCAAAGCCGGTTTTCTGGACGGTTTGGAAGGATTGATGATCGCGGCGTTTTCATCGTGCGCCGTGTTCACAAAATACGCCAAGCTTCGACAATTGGTTCGGGAACGAGCCGGCGCGAAACAGGGAACGATATGACCGCTCGTTTACTCATACCTTCCGGATCTCGACTGCTGATCAGCCGCACCGATCGAATCGGCGATCTCATTATGGCGATTCCGCTGGCCGAGTCGATCAAGTTGCGCCACCCCGACTGCGAAGTTCACGTCATGGGTTCTCTGTATGCGTCGCCGGTACTTGAGAATAATCCGAACATCGATGGTATCGTGCGGGTTCAGCACGATCAACTGGTCGGGAACGGCCGGTATCGAGTGGAACTACAGGGGAAAGTTCAGCGAGCAGGGTTCCAGTTGGTAGTGGTGCTGTATCCCGAGCCGCATGTCTGCCGGCTGTTGTATCGCGCCGGGGTCCCGATTCGGATCGGAACCTCACGCCGTTTCCATTCGCTGTATTTCAATCAATATATCCACCACAGCCGGAAAACGAACCGTTTGCACGAGTCAGAGTACAACCTGGACTTCCTTCGGTTTTTCGGCGACGGACCGACCGTCACGATGCCGCGCGTGTGTCTCACCGAAAAGGAGCGCCTGAACGCCGAACGGATTCTGACTTCAAAGGGCATCACCGGCGATTTCGTGGTAGTCCATCCCGGTTCGGGCGGTTCGGCTGATAGTTGGCCGCTTGACCATTTCCTCAAATTGGTCGAAGAGATGAGTCAGGGAGGGATGCCGGTACTGCTGAGTGGGTCGATTACCGAGGCGCCGGTTATCCAAAAAATGATTGATGGGATGAACATCAAGGCGGCGTCGATAGCCGGCGAAACAGATTTGCGCACGCTGGCGGCGGTGCTGGCCCGTGCCCGCTTGGTGGTGTCAAATTCCACCGGACCCCTGCATCTGGCGGCCGCCGTCGGAACCAGGGTCGTCGGACTTTACCCCAACAAGCGGGTGATGTCCCCCGTTCGCTGGGGACCGCTCGGCGCTAATCACATAGTTCTGCAACCGTCAGGGAGCGTCTGCCGCTGTCCGGAAAAGCGATGTGAGTGTATGAGATCGATGAGTGTATCGGTGGTGGCGAATACGGTACGTAATGTGCTCGGCGGCGCGCCGGTCCAGCCGGATGTGGTGCTATGAATCTGGCCGAATTCATTATACACATCGAGTCGCTCAACTCAAACCTCGATGTCGCGCTGATTCGCCGCGCCTATGAATTCTCCGACCGGGCTCACGCCGGACAGAAACGACAGTCGGGCGAGCCGTTTGTCGAACACTGCCTCGAAGTTGCCTTTGTGCTGGCCGAACTCCACATGGATTCGGAAACGATCGTGGCCGGAATCGTGCACGACGTGGTCGAGGATACCAAGTACACGCTCGAAGATATCCGGAGGGAATTCGGCGATGAAGTCGCCGAGCTGGTGGACGGGGTAACCAAGATCGGGGCCGTTCATTTCAGTTCCTACGAGGAACAGCAGGTGGAGTATTTCCGCAAGATGCTGTTGTCCATGGCCAAAGATATTCGGGTGATCCTGATCAAACTGGCCGACCGCATGCATAATATGCGTACCCTTGAGCACCTTCCCGCGGAGAAACGGAAGCGGATCGCCCTCGAAACCCGCGATGTCTACTGTCCGCTGGCCCACCGGCTCGGTATTCACAAGCTGAAAGAAGAACTTGAAGACTTGGCGTTCAAGTATATCGATCCGGAGGTGTATCAGGACCTGGCCGAACGAGTCAAGGAAAAGAAGGCGGAGCGAGAGGCATACATTGCCGAAATCGTGACGCCGATCAAGGACTCGCTGGGCAAAGACGGTATCGTCGCATCCGTCTATGGGCGGGCCAAGCATCTGTCGTCGATTTTCCGGAAAATCAGGTACCGTAAAGTACCGTTCGAGCAGATATATGATTTGCTGGCTATCAGGGTGGTGGTCAACAGCGAACGGGAGTGTTACCACGCCATGGGGATCATTCACGCCATGTGGAAACCGGTGCCCGACCGGTTCCACGATTATATCGCCACGCCGAAACCGAACGGGTACCGGTCTCTGCACACGACCGTGTTTGGCCCCCACAACAAAATGGTCGAGATACAGATTCGCACGCACCAGATGCACCACGCCGCGGAGAACGGTATCGCCGCTCACTGGCTGTACAAGGAAGGGCGTCAGCAGATGAGCCGGGACGATCTGCAGATTCGCTGGCTCCGCGACGCGCTGGAGTGGCAGAAAGACCTGACCAATCCATCAGAGTTTCTCGAGTACCTCAAGATGGACCTCTACTCGGAGGACATCTTTGTCTATACGCCGAACGGGAAGCTGATCCATTTGCCCAAGGGCTCGACCCCGCTTGATTTCGCATTTCTGGTCCACACCGAAGTGGGTCTGCATTGCGCCGGGTCCAAGATCAACGGGCGGCTTCAGCCGCTTTCGACAACTCTCCAATCGGGCGATCAGGTCGAAGTCATCACCAATCCAAACCGGACCCCCTCGCACGACTGGCTCAAGCTCGTCAAGACCTCGCACGCACGGACGAAAATTCGCCGCTGGCTCAAGCAGGTCGGATTTGATCAGTCGGTGAAGCTGGGGCGGCAGATTGTCGAACGCAAACTCAAGGAATTGAGGGCAGAATTTCCGTCCGACGAGCGGCTTCAGGAATTCGCTGAACAGTTGAATAAGAAATCAGCCGATGACCTGCTCGCCTCGATCGGCAACGGTTCGCTGACGGCGGGGGGGCTGATCAATCTGATCGCGCCCGAAGACAAACAGGTCGAACCCGGTTTTGTGGAACGGGCGCTGGAACGGATTCGCGGTTCCAAGGGCGTTCGGGTACAGGGGCTGGATAACATGATGTTCCGTTTTGCCGGGTGCTGTCAGCCGGTTCCGGGAGAGGACATTGTCGGCTTTATCACCCGTGGGCGCGGGGTTACCGTGCACCACGCCGAATGTCACGCCGCCATTGACCTGGGAAACAGATACCCTGAGCGGAAGATTGCCGTCAGTTGGGATGCCGGCCCAAGGCAGTCGTTCGTGGTTCAACTCGAGATGATCGTCGAAGATCGCAAGAACATGCTCCATGATGTCACCGAGGCGATCGCGGATTCCGACACCAATATCCGGGCCGCGAGCATGACCACCCAGGATACGACCGCGATGGGGCGGTTCGTGGTCGAGGTCGCCAATCTTTCGCAATTGAACCGGGTGATCGATAAAGTGCGCAAGATCAAAGGGGTCATCAACGTTCGTCGATCACGTCGCGGGGAAGACGCCGATCTCGATCTCACCCCGCGCCCGTGACGTCTGCTCTACTTGAAATGCACCATCAACTGGAGCGTGTCGGCGCCGCGCTGTAGCGCTACCTGACACGAGTCGCCCTTACGGAATTTCCCCAGCGCGCTCATATAGGCGTAGATGTCGTCTATTGGGTATTGTCCCATGCGAATGATGACATCACCCTTTAAAATACCGGCTTTCTCGGCCGGACGATCAGGTGACACCCCGTCGACTTTCAATCCTTTAGCCGTGGATACGTAGTCGGGCATCACGCCAAGCGTCACTGAGAACGACCTCATGCCTCCGGCGTTCGTGTCCTTGGTCTTTTGGAACTCCAGATGTCCGCCCGCCTGATCGAAGTGGTTGACGATCCGTTCCACCAGACTGGTCACCTGTACCACGCCGTGGGTGTCAATCTTGGAAACAACGTCCTCGGGCGTGTGGTAGTCTTCGTGCTGACCGGTGAAGAAGAACAGCACCGGTATGCCGTTGTTGTAAAACGCCGTGACGTCGGATGGGGCGGTACCGGTCTCCTGGAAGTTCAGTTTCATCGTACTGTCGGTGAGCGTGCTGTCAAAATAATGTTTGAATTGAGTGCAGGTGCCGGTACCGAAAATCGCCAGCCCTTTGTCCTGTGCTCTCAAACGTCCCACCATGTCGAGATTCACCATCATTCTCAGCTTGCTCGAATCGATTGTCCAGTGTTTGACATACCAGGCCGAACCGAGTATCCCCGCCTCTTCGCCGGAAAAGGCAATAAAAAGAAGCGAATAGTGAAGTTGTGACTTGATCGATACGAAATGGCGCGCCAGTTCCATCATCGCCGCCGTGCCTGAAGCGTTATCATCCGCGCCGTAGTGAATTTTCTTCTCTTTGCCCAGATATCGGGAACTCCCTTTTCCCCCCCAGCCGAGGTGATCGTAATGGGCTCCGATAATAACGACCGTATCGTTGCCCGTAGGCAGGTACCCGGCCACGTTATAGCCGGTGTCCTTGACCGGTATGAGTTCCGTTTGGCCAACGGCACTGAATTGCCCAGGCGCGGCCAGACTCAGACCGAGTTTTTCCAAACCCTTGCGGCGGAGGAACACAATCGGAATATCCTTCACGGCCACATGCGCCCCACCCATGCTCATCAGGGTATCATCCTGATCCGGGGGGGTGACAAAAAAGACGGCGGCCGCTTTGTGAGCGATCGCATTTGAAATTTTATCGGTGAAGGAATTGTACTTGTTGAAATCGACATGGGGATTACTCTCTGCCTTGGGAGCGTCGCGCATGACGAGCACCGCTTTTCCTTCGACATTCAACCCTTTGTAATCATCGTATGCCGTGTCCTCGGTAGTGATGCCGTACCCGACCGGCACTACTTCCTTGTAGTCGAAACTCTGACTGGCCGACTGGTACATGGGGAGAAACTCTTCGCGAATCAGCAGGTCTTTACCGTTGACGACCAGTTTATTCTTGGGGCCGAAATCGATCTGCTTGTTGAATCCGAACGCCTGCAAATACTGGCCCGGATCACCCTTTGGTTCCAGCCCGATCTGTTTGAAGATCGCCTGAATGTACGTGGCCGCTTTCCATTCGCCCGCCTCACCGACTTCGCGCCCTTCAAGGGAGTCGGAGGCAAGAATCGCAATGTGCTTGTAGATCGAGTCGGAAGAAATAATGTACGCGGCGTGCGTCGGGACCGCAGTCATAACCGCGAGGGCAGACACCAGAGAAGTCAGGATTCGTTTCATAATCAATTTCCTATTGATGCGTGGTCACATTTTACCGGAAGTATAGACTGGCCGGGGACTGGTGTCACCAATTTTTTTGCGGAGGAAAACGGCTCAAACCGGTTGCCCCCCGATGTTGAACTCCTATATTTGCGCATATTCAGAAGTAAGAAAGGACATACCGTTCATGACGACCATATCGTGCCCTTTGTGCGGACAGGCAGTTGACCCCGCCGCCAAGTTTTGCCCCGAGTGTGGAGCAAATATACACGGAACGGCCAAATTGGGCAAATCCACCGGACTGCGCGACACTCTGATAATTGTCGCGGCCTTGATCGTAGTCGCGGCGGGGTACTTCATGCTGAGGCAACCTACGCCGCGCCCCGAAGCGCCTCCCCAGCAGACAGCGACCCAACCGGGGTCGAACCCCCAGCATCCGCCGATCACCGATCCATCCGGTCAGGCGATGGATATGCCCATGCTCAACAATCTTCCAACAGACTACGCCGGGCTGGTCAATTCGGGGAACGACAATATGGATCACGGGAACTATCCGATCGCGGCCGAGAGCTACCGCAGGGCGCTGGCGATCGACGGGTCTTCGGCCGATGTGCGAACCGATTACGGCGCCTGTCTGCACGGAATGGGCCTGCCCCAGAGGGCGATCGAGGAATTCCGCAAAGTACTTGCCCAGGATAACAAGCACACGATCTGCAATGTCAATCTCGGCATCGTGTTCAACGAGCTCAAGCAGACCGATTCGGCGAAATTCTACTGGAAAAAATACCTCGAGCTCGAACCGAATGGGAAGGCGTCGGACGCGGCAAAGCAATATCTC
>JBGOTX010000063.1:0-8292 GCA_041476705.1 Candidatus Zixiibacteriota bacterium | reverse complement strand
TTGTCTTTGATATTCTGTTTCTTGAGAAGCTTGGCAAACTCTTCGAGTGTCTTGCCGGTGTTCTTCTTGAGATTTCTAACGACGGCTTCTTCCATCTTCGCCGCCGGATGGGGGGAGTAATCGAACTCAAGTTGCGCCGTCGCACTCTTCACGTTCTTCTGTTTCCTTCTTACCATTATCTTTCCCGTTGATCCGGTGATCTATCTTCTTCGTAGGTCGAAACCCCTGCGGTTTCGACATCTTTCTTCCGTTCTGTCAGGTCTTGCGACGCACCTCAGTGCGGCCTGTGACCTGACGGTCCGATCCAAAATATGTTACTTCGCAAATATCATCTTGATCGCAATCAAAAGCAATGCGATTCCAAAGACCTTCTCCAGCACAACATTGGACAATCCGGTCGAGAGCTTCGCACCGAACAGACTACCAACTAAGAAACCTACGGCTACGAATGCCGCTATCCTGATGTCGACATACCCTTCTTTGTAATATGTCCATGCGGCAAGGATTCCGATTGGTGGAACCAGTAAAGCCAAGGTTGTGCCCTGGGCCTGATGCTGGGAGAGACCGAACAAGAATACCAACGCCGGCACGATGATCACGCCGCCGCCAATGCCAATCAGTCCGCTGAGAACTCCGGCAATCAATCCCAAAAGTATGTAGAGAAACATGCTGGTCATATTTTGTAATCTCCTCTTGAAAATAGCGACTTACATCGTAGGATATTTACTTCATGAGAGTGTTATTGGCAAGTAGCCGGATTTTTCTTCCGTTCCGTCAGGTCTTGCGACGCGCCTGAGCGCGGCGTGTGACCTGACGGTCCATGTTGAAGTGCCTGGTCTCCCCCGACTTTCGCTGGCTTAACACCTAACGTAACATTAAGAAACCGTTACGATTGAAGTTACACCCCCAGCTTCTTCAACGTCTCGGGAATATCCTTGAATGTCCGGCACGGGTGCGCACCGGCCGCCGCCAGCGCTGTGAGCTTCTCTTTGGCGCTGCCCATTGCACCTTCAACGATCGCGCCGGCATGTCCCATCCGTTTGCCGGGGGGCGCAAACACCCCGCCGATCATCACCAGCACCGGCGTCTTCATCTTCTGAATGATATCGCCGGCCTTTTCTTCGTACACTCCGCCGATCTCGCCGCACATCACCACCGCCTTAGTCTTCTCGTCCTGCTCGAACTTCCAGAGAATTTCATTGAAGGTCGACCCAAGCACCGGATCACCGCCCAAACCAACACAGGTCGTCTGGCCATACCCGGTACGCGAGAGCGTGTCGGCCACGTAGTACGTGATCGACCCGGAGCGCGATACCGTCCCGACCCGTCCCGCCGAAAAGGCGATTTCCGGCATGATCCCAAGATTCGATTCCCCCGGCGTAATGATTCCGGCGGTGTTGCCGCCGATTACCGTCGCGCCGTGCGCCTGCGCTTCTTTGCGCACCCAGAGCATATCGTGAATGGGAATGTGTTCCGGGATGACCACGAGAAACTTGATCCCCGCGCGAATCGCCTCGATACACGCCTCTTTCACCGCAGGTGCCGGAAGGAAAATGACCGAAGTGTCCGCCCCGGTTTCCTTGATGCACTCCGCCACCGTGTCGAACACTGGTTGATCAAATATCCGGCTTCCCCCTTTACCGGGCGAAGTTCCACCGATAATCTTCGTTCCATACGCCAGCATCCGCTCGGTGTGGAATTTCCCCGCGCCGCCGGTGATCCCCTGCACCATCACGCGGCTCTGTTTGTTCACGAGAATCGCCATCAGCGCCCCCCTTCATGCCGGGCCAGTTCAACCGCCCGCTTGGAGATTTCCTCGATGGGGGTCTCGATCCCGTGAAACTCGATCTTGGCGAACAATTGCGGGCTTTCATTCTTCGCGTCGGCGAAAATCTTCAGCCCTTCCTCCCACATGTTGCCGGTCATCCGGACAACCATCGGTTTGGACAGGCCATGATTCTTCAGGAACATGACCACCCCGCGCGCAAAATCATCGCACCGGCTGATCCCCCCAAACCTTGCGCCGAAAATCGCTTTCACCTGCGGGTTGTCATCGAGCAGGACCAGCATTTGCGCCAGACGCTCCGGAGTCGGGCCGCCGCCGGAATCCATGAAATTGGCCGGCTTGCCGCCGAAATACTGAATGAAATCGTTTCCCATTATGCCGAACCCCGCCCCACCCGGGAACATGCCGATATCGCCGTCCAGGTCGAGATACGGAATTCCCCATTCAGTCGCCTGTCGTTCGCGCGGCGTCAGTTCACCTTCTTCGTGACGTTTCTCGATTCCCATCTGGGCCAGTTCGGGGTGACGGAACAGCGCGTCGTCATCGAGTGATATCCGGCTGTCGGCGGCGATCAGCTTGCCGTCCTCGGTGAGTACGAGCGGATTGATCTCGGCCATCTTGGCGTCGTACTTGCGAAACAACCGGAACAGCCCGACAATAATCGTCGAGGCCTCTTTGATCAATTCCTGCGGTATCCCGATCTTCTTGGCGATAGTCAGCGCATCGTACGCAAACAAATCCTCTTCCACGCCGAGCGAGTGCCGGACGATCTTGTCGGGGTGTTTGACGGCGGTTTCCTCGATATCAACGCCCCCTTCGCCCGACGCAATCACGACAATTTTGTAATTAGCCCGGTCGATCGTCACCCCGATATAGAATTCTTTTTTTATCGCCAGTTTCGGTTCGACCAATATCCGCTCGACCGGAAACCCCTTGATCTGAAGTTTCAACAACGATTCGGCGGTGGTCTTGGCTTCGGCGGGCGAGGACACGAGCTTGATTCCGCCGGCTTTTCCTCTTCCGCCAGTCAAGACCTGAGCTTTGAGCACCACACTACCGCCAAACTGGGCCGCTGCCGCCTCTGCCTCGGAGGGCGATGAAACCACCTGTCCGTTGGAAACGGGAATTTTGAACTTTCGGAAAAGGTCTTTGCCTTCAAATTCATATAGCCGCATGCCGTCCGCCTGTCGTCAAATAATGCAACATCCATAAATTGTCGCCGCAATGTATGCCGCAAACACTAAATGTCAACCCCAAACGGGCAGGCGCAATGCATTATGAACCAACACATTACTCCGATCCGGGCGACCGATCTATTTTGTCTTTGTTGGCCTGGAAACGGAATCGGTGACAGGCCGGGCTTTCATCGCAAAGCGCAGGCCGCCGTTATAGAATTCCAACTGTCGCCTCGGATGGTTGGCATAACGGAGATTGATACATTGATCCGGCGTTCCCTGCCGGGTCGGAAAAGCATCGTTACCCTGAGGAAGGTCGGGATCATAGCAATCGAGAATCTTGCGGGAAACGTAAAGAATGCCGCCGGTGGAATCCGACAGCGTATTGTCGCGGCAATCTTCCCAGAAAAAGAAAATGGCCGCCGTGCTGTCTGGGATAGTTACCTTGGGCGCGCTCACCACGACCAGCCGCATGATTGAACCTTCATGGGCAAAACCAAGGCAGGCCGGTCTGACCGTATCGGGCGAGAACTTGGCCAGCGCCACCGCCGACCAGAGCGTGCGCGGATATCTGGGGCGCGTGCCGGTTTCGATCCGATTGGCGTGGAAATACTCCCAGTTGCAGGAATCGACAATCTTGCCCTTCAGAACCGCGATAATGTCGATATACGGGGAGTTGGTGCCGAACTTGAAAGAACACCCGGCGTAGGAATGACCGTACGATTCAATAGTTACGTCGATTGTATCCACGACATTGATGGGTGGAACTTCGATCCGTGGTATCCGCACGACATACCGCGCCGAATCATCTGCCGACGAATCGAGAACGGCCGGCACGGGCGCCGCCAGTCCCCCCGGGACAAGTCCGGGGATGACCGCCAGACACAAAAGGAGTGCCGTTATCAGCGACCGGTAATGCCGCCACCAAAAGAACTCATAAGTTTGTTTCAGCAAATTGTGCACTAGAAGTCCCCATTGGCAGAAAAAAGCCCGCCACGGGGCGGGCTTGTCATCGCCATTACTTTACGACGTGCCACTTGTAAGGGCCCTTCCAGGCAGGCAACTCGTTGACATTGCCGACCACAACGGCCTTCCAGGAGCCGCCCGGAGGATAAAAGGTCGTATCGATCGCAATCGTGCCGGGCGTCGGGACGATTACATCGAACGAAAGCGTTTTCATGATCGGATGCGGCGCATAAAACGGTTTTTTGGCCACGAGGCCGGCAAATCCGATCGTGTCGGGAAGATTACCATCCCAGTTCTTCAGCGCCGGCCAGATGCCGCCGAAATCCCACAGTGACTTGTCGTTCCAACCGTTCCATCCTTTGACATCACCGGCCTTGTCCAGGCCCTTGCCGGAATCGGCCACATGAACAATCGTCTTGATGTCCTTGGAGTACAGCTTGAATCCAAGCGACACTCCCTTCAACTGCTTGTCATTGGTAAAATAAAGATCGAAGGAGACTTTCTCCCCCGCTTTGATGGTGCTGTCATTGACCGCGCCCGGGCCGGAAATTTTCATGCTCACGGTCGTGGCGCCCGCCATCGCGGCCAGCGCTATCAGACCTGCACACAAAACAATCTGCAATTTTTTCATCTGCGGCTTTTCCTTTATGTGTGACTCCATTGTATAGTTTCGATTTCGTCAGAGCGGCACAATAATAGACTCATCATTTTGTGTTGTCAACGATTAAGCTCCATCAATCGGCCGACGCAAATCCTTATACACCGCCGGACCGGACCGGTTTCCAATCAGTTCGCCGGCCGGTACTTCTTATGCGCAATACAGTTATCGATCAAACTACTTTTCGTTTGACTGGCGGCGCCGCCGCCTCTATACTGTCGCGACAACGAAAGGCATAGACATGGACTCTGCTATCTCTGCGAAAAAATCGTCAAGTATTCCAACACAACTCGTCTCCTCCTCGGTGGGGAAAAAGATTCTGATGGCGATCACGGGGTTTATCGCGTTCGGATACGTCATCGGGCACATGCTGGGGAATCTGCAGATTTTTATCGGCCAGGATCAAATCAACACGTATGCCAAAGCATTGCACGCGTTTCCCGCGCTCTTGTGGGTGGTGCGATCAGTGCTGTTGGTCAGCTTTGTGGCTCATATCTGGCTTGGTATTCAGCTGAAACTCGAGAACATGGCGGCGCGGCCGATCGGGTACAAACATCCGAACACCGTGAAGGCGACGCTGGCCTCGCGCACGATGGTCTGGACCGGCCTGACCGTGCTCTCCTTTGTCGTGTACCACCTTCTGCATTTCACGGCCACGACGATTGTCCCGGAGTTTGAACATCTCACCGACGCTCAGGGGCGGCACGACACCTACTCAATGGTGATTCTCGGATTTCAGAGCGTCCCGGTCTCAATCATGTACATAATTTCGGTCGGGCTGGTGTGTTACCACCTGAGTCACGGGATCGCCAGCATGTTTCAATCGCTGGGGTGGAACAACAAGGAAACGGAAAAACGACTGCGGGTGATTTCGGTGACAATCTCCACGCTGGTCTTTCTGGGATTTATTTCCATCCCGGTGGCGGTCCTCGCCGGATATCTGAAACCGATGACGGGAGGGTTCTGATATGAAGCTGGATTCACGCTGTCCCTCCGGTCCGCTGGAACAGAAGTGGGACAAGCACAGAGCGGAAAGCAAGCTGATAAATCCGGCCAACAAGCGCAAATACGAAGTAATCGTGGTCGGTTCCGGCCTGGCCGGCGCCGCCGCGGCCGCCTCGCTGGCGGAGCTCGGATACCAAGTCAAGTGCTTCTGCTACCAGGACTCGCCGCGTCGCGCTCACTCGATCGCCGCCCAGGGTGGAATTAATGCCGCAAAGAATTACCAAAACGACGGCGACTCGGTGTACCGACTCTTTTACGATACGATCAAGGGCGGCGATTTTCGCGCCCGCGAAGCCAATGTCTATCGACTGGCTCAGGTCTCGGTCAACATTATCGATCAATGCGTAGCCCAAGGCGTACCGTTCGCCCGCGAATACGGCGGACTGCTGGCCAACCGGTCGTTCGGCGGCGCGCAGGTATCGAGAACATTCTATGCCCGGGGTCAGACCGGACAGCAACTCCTGCTCGGCGCGTATTCGGCCTTGTCGCGACAGATCGGTCTGGGGACAGTCAAAATGTACACCCGTACTGAAATGCTCGACCTGGTCGTTATCGACGGCCACGCCAAAGGGATCGTGGTTCGCGACATGATCTCCGGCAAGATCAGCTCGCACTCGGCCAATGCCGTCTGCCTTGCCACCGGCGGCTACGCCAACGTCTTCTATCTTTCGACCAACGCCCTTGGATGCAACACCACGGCAATTCATCGGGCCTACAAACGCGGGGCCGGATTTGCCAACCCCTGCTACACGCAAATTCATCCAACCTGTATTCCCGTCAGCGGCGAGCATCAGTCCAAGTTAACCCTCATGTCGGAGTCGCTTCGGAACGACGGCCGCATCTGGGTTCCGAAGAAAAAAGGAGACAAGCGCCCCGCCGCGCAGATTCCCGAAAGCGAACGCGACTACTACCTGGAGCGGAAATATCCGAGCTACGGCAACCTCTCCCCGCGCGACATCTCCTCGCGTTCGGCCAAAGAGGCCTGCGACGCCGGGTATGGCGTCGGCGAATCGGGCTACGGCGTGTATCTGGATTTCAGTGACGCTATCGGCCGACTTGGCGAGCAGACGATTCGCGAGCGATACGGCAACCTGTTCGACATGTACGAACGGATCACGGGCGAAAACCCATACAAAGCGCCGATGCGCATCTACCCCGCCGCGCATTATACCATGGGCGGTTTGTGGGTTGACTACAACCTGATGAGTAATATCCCCGGCCTGCATGTATTGGGCGAAGCGAATTTCTCCGATCACGGCGCGAATCGTCTCGGCGCCAGCGCGCTCATGCAGGGACTGGCCGACGGATATTTCGTCATTCCGTACACGATCGGGCACTATTTCGCCACCGAGGGATCGGCTCGTCCCGGCACCGACCATCCGGAATTCAAAAGGGCCGAAGCCGAAGTGAACGACCGCACCCGCAAACTACTTTCCATAAAGGGGAAACGCACGGTTGATTCGTTCCACCGGGCTCTTGGCAAAATCATGTGGGAATATTGCGGTATGGGTCGCAACGACGCCGGACTGAAGAAGGCCCTCGCTCAAATCCCGCAGTTGCGCCAGGAATTCTGGAGCAATGTCAACGTGCTCGGAACAAACGAAGAATTGAATATCACCCTCGAACGGGCCGGCCGGATCGCCGATTTTCTCGAGTTCGCCGAACTTATGTGTCTCGACGCACTCGCCCGCGAGGAATCGTGCGGCGGACATTTCCGCGAGGAGTATCAGACGCCCGAAGGCGAGGCGCTTCGCAACGACGACAAATTCATGCACGTGGCCTGCTGGGAATATCAGGGGGCAGACAAAGCTCCGACTCGGCATATCGAACCGCTCAACTATGAAGTCCTTCAGCCGGCGACGAGGAGCTACAAATGAACCTGACACTATATATCTGGCGACAAAAGAACGCCGATGACAAGGGCCGCCTCGAACGGTACGACGCTCCAGATATCAGCCCCGACATGTCATTTCTGGAAATGCTGGACGTCGTCAACGAACAGCTTCAGCAGAAGGGGATCGATCCCGTTCATTTCGATTCCGATTGCCGCGAAGGCATCTGCGGCATGTGTTCGCTGGTAATCAACGGCGTACCCCACGGTCCCGAACCCGGCACCACCTGCTGTCAGTTGCACATGCGGCATTTCAGGGACGGCGACACGATCTATATCGAACCCTGGCGGGCCAAGGCGTTTCCGGTCGTCAAGGATTTGGTGGTCAATCGCGCGGCGCTCGACCGGATCATCCAGGCGCACGGATTTATTTCGGTGAATACGGGCGGCGCGCCCGATGGCAACGCAATTCCCATACCAAAGGACGATGCCGAGCGGTCTATGGACGCGGCGGCCTGTATTGGGTGCGGCGCCTGTGTCGCGGCCTGCAAGAACGCCTCGGCCATGCTTTTTGTGGCCGCCAAAGTCTCGCAATTCGCGTATCTCCCGCAAGGGCGAATTGAGCGCGAAGAGCGGGTGCAGAAAATGGTGGCTCAGATGGACAAAGAAATGTTCGGGTCCTGCACCAACCAGTACGAGTGTGAAGCGGTCTGCCCCAAGGAAATCTCCGTGGAGGTAATCGCCAAAATGAACCGCGAGTTCGGCAAGGCGCTCACCAAACGGAAATACGAAGCGGCGGGCGGCTTCGCCTGATTTGACCTATCACTGAATCGAAGTGGCGTCAGGTGCCCCCACCTGACGCCTTCAGTTT
>JBGOTX010000062.1:0-8294 GCA_041476705.1 Candidatus Zixiibacteriota bacterium | reverse complement strand
GGAAAACCGCCGCGCGCGTTTTCGATAATCGTCAACGGCCGGGTGGTCGTCTATTTTCTCGTGGAGGCCGATATCGGCGACGGCTGGGAAGACCCCCAGGTGCACAACGATCCGCCCGACAAACGGTTGGCGGCGTTGAAACTGGGGACGAACCTGGTCGCCTACGCGTTGTTATATTAGAAAGTACCTGCCTGCAGACAGTTCGGCAGTCGATAATGTAAATACCGGGTGAAGTCGAAACAGTTTCCTGAGGGTAGCGCCATGACCGAGATACGATCCAGTTCTCTTCTGATCCAGCGGCTCAAGTCAGTGTTGTTAAAACAGCGGCTGGTCGGTTTTATCGCCGGGCTGGTTTTCACCGGAGCAGTTATTCTCGGTGTATGGATTGTCCTGTCACTCGCGGCCAATCTGTTCATTATCCCGGTCTGGGCGAAACTGATTCTCCTCCTCGGATCGGCCGGTCTGGCCGGATATTATTTCATCCGACGGGCAGTGGTTCGTTTGTTTGAGGGGTCGGTCGATTCGGTGGCGGTCGAACTTGAAGCCCAATACACCGATCTGAAAGGCCGCCTGATTGCGGCAGTGCAGTTTGCCCGGATGACCGATGATCCCGGATACTCCCGCGAATTGATCGCCAGCACCGAACAACAGGCCTTGCAGAAAGCCGGGCTGATTAATTTCAATGCCGTGATCTCGTACCATCCGATGTGGGCCACCGGCCGCTGGCTGTTAGCCCCGGTCGTGGTAGCCCTCCTTCTGCTGACTCTGTCGCCGGGACTATTCAGCTATTCATACGAAGTCTGGTCCTCACCAACCAAAGAAGTCGGTCCGCCGATTTCCTATACGCTAACAGCTGTCCCCGGATCGACTGAATGGGTGAAATACAAAGATATTCCAATCGGCGGCCTGCTTACAGGCCAGCGTCTGCCCGATCAGGCAGTCATCCATTACCGGCTGGTCGGCGGGAACTGGCAGACTACCAAAATCGATCTGAGCTCGATGCCTCGCGCGGCGACCAAAGCCGGCGATTCACTTCCTTTTTCGACCACCCTCCGTCAAATCAACAAATCGTTCGATTATTATGTCGAAGCGGGGAAGCTGAAAACCGACGAACAGAAAATCGATGTGGTCGATCGTCCTCGCGTGAACGGGATCGCGCTGTCGGTCTTTTATCCGGACTACACCGGCCTTAAGCCGTCCACGCTTGATGAAAAGACCGGCTCATTTTCGGCGGTGGTGGGAAGCCGGGCCACGATCAAAATCGAGTCTAACCTTCCGCTGCAGAAGGCCGAACTGGTCTGGGATGATTCCAGCCGCACTCCCTTGAGCGTGCAGGCGAAATCGGCTGAGACTGCAATTCAGGTCGATAAGTCGCGGTCGTACTACATTCATCTGGAAGATCGTCTGGGCGAATCCAACCCCGACCCGATCCAGTACTATGTCACGGCAGTTCCGGATGAATACCCGACTATCGACGTGGTCTACCCCGGTTTCGACGCCAACCTGACCGACGAAATGCTGATCCCGTTCAAACTGCATATCGCCGATGATTACGGGTTCACCTCGCTCGTGCTGAAGTACGTGATCACCTCACAGGGTGGGAAATCGAACGAAAATGTCGCAGTGCTTCACTTTTCCGACCGGATCAAAACCGAAGGGGATATCGATTTCAACTGGGACCTGAACCCGCTCAATCTGTATCCCGGCGACTATGCCACCTACCACTTCGAAGTGGCCGACAACGACCGGGTCACCGGTCCAAAGATCAGCAAGACCCGCGAGTTTATCGCGCGGGTCCCCTCGGTCGATGAGTTGGTGGCGCAGATGGATCAGGAAAGCAAACAGCGGATTTCGAACACCGAAGACATTATCAAGACCGGCAAAGATTTGGTCCAGCGATTGAAAAATGCCGCCCGCAAAATGGAGGCGCAGTCGCGCGACAACTCACCCAAGACCGCCGACTGGCAACAGCAGAAGGAACTCGAGGGGATAGCCCAAAAAAATCAGGAGATGTTGCAGAAGATCGACACGGTGGCCCAGAAGATGAACGAGTCGCTGGACAAGCTGAAAGACAACGCCCTGTTGAGCCGCGAGATCATGGAAAAGATGCAACAGATCCAGAAGCTGTTCGAGGAAGTCGCCACCCCGGAGATGAAGGAAGCCCAGCGCAAACTGATGGAAGCGCTCAAGAATATGGATCCCAACCAGCTCAAGCAGGCGATGGACAAATTCCAGACCTCGCAGAAGGAAATGATGGAGCGGCTGGAGCGGACGATCGCCCTTCTCAAAAAGATGCAGGTCGAGCAGAAGATGGAAGCGATGATCCGCAAGGCCGAGGACCTCGCCAAGCGGCAGGAAAGCATGAACCAGAAGACGGAGCAGTCGCCCGATCCGGGGCTTCCCAAACTGAGCAAGCAAGAGAGCGATCTGAAAGACGCGCTTGAACAGCTCAAGAAGGATATCGCCGATCTTGAACAAACGGCCAAAGAGGCCAAACTTTCCGACCAGCCGGAAGTTCAGAAATTCTCCGACGCGGTGAAGAATACCGACGCCCAGCAGAACATGCAGAATATGTCGCAGGCGCTGTCACAACAACAGAAGCCGCAATCGCAGAGCGAAGGAAAGCAGGCGCTCAGTAAGCTCCGGCAGATGATCGGCGAGATGCAGAGTCAGCAGAATGCCATGAAACAGGGAAGTGACGGCCAGATGAAAGAGGCGATGCGCCGCGCTCTCGAAGACGCCAATTACCTGTCGCAGAATCAGGAAAAAATGATGGAGCAGGCGGCGGCGTTGGACCCCCGCTCGGTGGTGATGCGCGACATGGCGCAGGCGCAACAGGACCTGTCCGCCTCGTGCGACGGCCTCAAAGCCACCGTTGCCGAATTGGGCAAAAAGTCTCCCTTCGTAGCCGCCGAATTGTCCGGCATCTTAAACAACGCCACTACCCAGATGCAGGGCGCGACCGGCATGTTCGATCAGAAAAACGGATTCGCGGCGATGAACAACCAGCGTGACGCCATGGTGAGCTTGAACCAGGCCGCCACCCGACTGATGGAGTCGCTTGACCAGCAAAGCAATTGCAACAAGGGGGGAAGTTGCGACAAGAACATGTCAAAACTCGAATCCATGTGCAATAAACAAGACCAACTGAACCAGCAGACCCAGAAGCAGTGCAACAATCCGCAGAACCCCGGCCCGGGTTCGAAGGAACAGCAGATGCGCGAAGGTCTCCAGCGGCTGGCCGGCGAGCAGGGAACCATTCGTAAATCGATGGAGGACCTCGAAAAGGAGTTCGGCGGCTCCCGGCAGGTGATGGGACGGCTGTCCGATATCGCGAACGAAATGCGCAAGGTGGAGGAGGACCTCGCTTCCGGAAAAGCCGGCGATGAAACCGTTCAGCGCCAGCTCAAAGTTTATTCCCGCATGCTTGAGGCCTCGCGCTCGCTCCAGCGCAAGGATTTTACCGATGAACGCAAATCCACCTCGGCCACGACCAGGACCGTGTTCGTGCCGCAGGGACTTCCTATAGATATGACTAATGATCGCACGCCCATCGAAGACCGGCTTCGCGAATTCCTCGGCAAAGACTATCCGCCGCAGTACGAGGAACAGATCAAAGCGTATTTCCGCGCTTTGTTGAAAACCGAAACCCCCGGGCAGGTTCCGTCGACGGCCCCGCTGTCACCCAATCGGTAAGCAGTATGATCCGACGGCCAGTATTTTTTACCCTGATTCTGCTGATTGGCTTGAGTTCGGCCGTTTCTGCGCTCGCCCAGAGCAACACCCCAAGTGTTGGTTCGCCCGATACGAGCGGGTACGAGGCCCGTCTTACCACCGTTCGACAACTTCTGCGCATGCGCAATCTCGACGGCGCCATGTCTTTGTTGGAGGTCATGTTCGAGCAGTCGCCCACCGATCCGGTGGTGATCAATCTCCTTCGTAATACCTACGAAGAAAGCCGCAATTACGCCAAAGCGGAACTGCTGGCCCGACGATTGATCGAAAAAAATCCGCAACAATACGTTTGGCGAATGTATCTGGCCGAAACACAGGCCAAGCTCGGAAATCTGGGGGCGGCGCAGGATGCCTACTACGAGACGTTCAAGCTCATTACGCCCGGCGATTCGGGACGTCTGTACGATGTGCTCAACAGCATGATGGCCTTTGGGGTGTTGGACGGAGCCCTCGGGCTGATCGATACGCTTCGACTTCGCTCCGGCAACGCCCGCGCCTTCGGTCTTCAGCGCGGCATGCTTCTTCAACAGGATCGGCGGTACACCGATGCCGCCCGCGAATTGTTGGCGGTGCTGGCCGAGGATACCACCTATGCGGCCAACGACGCTGAAAAATATCTGCTGTCGATGATGGATTACCCCGACGCCGCCTCTGAAGTCGAGAGCGTCCTGCTGTCCGTGTCCGGCGATGTCAACAGCGTCCGGAGCTTGCGACTGCTGATGAGCCACGCCATCAAGGCCGGTGAATACGACCGCGCTTTTGCCTACGCCGTTCGGCAGGATTCACTGCAAAAAGGTCTCGGTCTGCCGTTGGTCGAGTATGTGCGCCAGTGTCTGGACCGCAAAGCGTACGCGGCGGCCGTGCGGGGCTCAACTTTCGTGCTCGACCATTACACCAGCGGCCCGTTTCTGGCCGAGATTTCCTTCCGCCATGCCGAGGGGCTGGCCAAGCTGGGTCGGTACAGCGAGGCAATCGCGGCCTATGAAAAGATCAACGCTTGGCTTCCCACCGCCGCAGATCACGGCGATGCCCTCTGCGCGATCGGCGAGATTTATATGGATGACCTCAACGACCCGGCCAAAGCACTCTTGTTTTTCGACTCCGTGGTCGCCCGAGACCCGCGCGGATTCAGCTACACGAAGGCATTACGCAATGCGCCGTTGTGCTGTATTCGGCTGGGCGATGTAAAGTCCGCCGCCGCCCGCCTTGAGAATATCACCTCCCAGCAATTCTCCGAAGACATCATGGAGGAGGCCAGGTATCGTCAGGCGCTGTTGCGGCTGTTCGATCACCAGTTCGACTCGACCAAGGCCGCGCTCAAGAAACTTATGGTCGACTATCCGCGCGGTCTGTATGTCAACGATGCCATGCAATTGGTGATCGATCTCGATCAGGCATTGCCCGAGACGAAACTGCTCACTATCTATGCCGACGCCCTCTGGTACGACTTGCGTCGCAAGCCCGATTCGGCCCGAATCGCGCTGACCCAACTGGCCGAGTCGCCGGATCAGGGACTGGCCGATGTGGCGTTGTATCGATTGGCAGGAGTGGAGCTTTCAGAGAACGACACCACCGCGACCCTGTCTTCACTGGGCCGTCTGACGGGAGATTTCCCGGAGTCGTTTTACCGACCGTACGGTCTGAAAATGAAGGCCGATCTACTGATTACCCGGCCCGGTCAGGCGGGGGAGGCGAAAGAAATCTACCGTGAACTGCTCGAAAAATACCCGAACAGTCCGTTCGTGTCCGATGTCCGCAAGAAACTCAGGCAGGCGGAAGAAGCCGGTCGGATCGGTTAGTAGTCCGACAGCGCTTTCTCTGTCGATTTCAAATCCGCAATTTGTCGCTCCAGATCAAAGATCTTCGCCTGCAAAGATTCATGCCGATGTTCCTTGCGCTTGGACGTGGTTCGCACCAGCAGTCCCATCGAAATCAGCATGAACAGGATCGAGTTGATGGTGCGAAAAATTTCGCCCATGTTCAGGATCGAGTCCGCGAACGCCAGAATCCCCAGACAAAAAAGAACGCCGCTCCAAACAAACATATCTGCCTCCATCTATCGCACTCTTGTCGGTCGTGTCCCTTATGTTTTTGACATTCCCGACAGTTTTACGTATCCTACCGCCCTCGTGCGCCGAGGTCCTCATATATGTATATCGGCAAAGCACTTCCCTGATTTAGAGGAGATTTGATCACCGTGCGCAATCGACCAATCGACCGACTTTACTGGGGCGGCGCGCTTTTTGTCTGGCTGGGCTCATTCCTTGTCTACTGGCTGACCGTTCAGCGGACCATTCCATTCTGGGACTGCGGCGAGTTCATTGCCTGTTCGGCCATCCTCGGCGTTCCCCATCCCCCCGGCACACCGCTGTTTGTCATGATCGGACGTCTTTTCACGCTGTTGCCGTTCGTTGACGATATTTCCTACCGCGTCAATCTCCTGTCGGTCGTGTCGTCGGCTTTTACGGCCATGCTCAGCTACATGGTCACGGCGCGGCTGGTCAGGTATTTCTTCGCCGATCCAGATTCCCACATTAATCGCGTGATTACGGTCGCCGGTGCGGTGGCGGGCGGATTCTTTGTCGCGTTCAGCTCCACCAACTGGAGTAACTCGATTGAGGCCGAAGTGTACGGCATCGCCATGTCTCTGTCGATGCTGATTGTTCTTCTGACACTGAAATATTACGATCAGCGCGGAACCGCCGACTCCGTGCGGTACATGATCATGGCGATGTATCTCGCCGTGCTCGGCGTGGGCATCCACATGACCGTCTTCTTGGTCGTGCCGACCTGCGCGCTGGTCTATATCCTCAAAGACGACGCCACTCGCCGCGACTGGCTGACTGTCTGCCTGTATGTCATACTCGAATTGCTTCTCATTATTCTGTTTTCCAACGGCCGGGGCGGCTCGCCCATGTTCTATTTGTTCACCGCCGTGTTTGGTTTGGTCGCGCTCGTACTGCTGTACAGGAAAATCAACTGGGGGAGAATGATCGCCATCGGCGCCGTCAGCGCCATTATGATCGGGTTCGCCGAATTCCTCCATTTGGGACTGCCGATCGGATTTGGTTTGCTGATCGTGCTGGCTTTGCTGGCGAAAAGCCGGGGGTGGCGGATCGACTGGAAATCCGGCCTCGTGATATTGGCCGTGGCGGTGGTCGGTTTTTCCGTGCACCTGTTCATTCCGATTCGTTCGACGCTGAATCCGCGGATCGACGAGAACATGACCTCGCGAGGGTACTGGCAATTTGTCAATTTCCTCGACCGCAAACAGTACGGGCAGGTTTCGATGACCGACCGGATGTTCCAGCGTCGCGGAACCTGGGAAAACCAGTTCGGGCGACATCCCAACATGGGGTACTGGTCATACTTTGAAGAACAGTATTCAGCCGCGGGGTTGAAATTTGTGCCGTTTCTGGCGCTCGGAATTATCGGAATGGCGACCGCGATCCGCAAACGCCTTGAAATGGGACTGCCGTTTCTGACTCTTTTCTTACTCTGTTCAGCCGGCTTGATTCTCTACATGAACTTCGCCGACGGGACCAAATACGATTACCAGACGGGCGATGCCTACCTCGAAGTGCGCGATCGCGACTATTTCTTCACGCCCGCTTTTGTCGTCTTCGGTATCGCCATGGGACTGGGTGTGGCGGCGGTGATTGCCTGGCTCAAAGATCGGCTGGCGCGCAACTTGTCTTTACAAACCAACGCGGTGTACGCGACCGCGGCGCTCGCTTTCCTGCCCTCGTTCACGCTGGCCGATAACTGGCGCGAAAATGATCGGTCGGAAAATCGCATTGCCTACACGTACGCCCGGAACATCCTTGATACCTGCGCCCCGAACGCCATCCTGTTTACGTCGGGCGACAACGATACGTTCCCGGTCTGGGCGCTTCAGGAGGCATACGGGTATCGCCGGGACGTTCGCGTCATCAACTTGTCGCTGTTGAACACCGACTGGTATGTCGAGCAGATGAAATTCACCTACCACGTGCCGATGTCGCTCACCCGCGACCAGATCAGATACACGGTAAGCATGCGCGAGGGCGACCTGGAATATTTCCGCCCCAAAGACAAGTTTCTTGACCGGCCGCGCGGTCACAGTACGTATCTGATTCCCAATCAGTGGGAAGGACGCATTCTCCGCCTGCAGGATATGATTATGGATGATATCGTGCTGGAGAACCGCTGGAAAGATCCAATCTACTTTACGTCGCCTCCCTACGCCGAGTCGCCCCTCAAACTTCGCGACCATGCCGTGCAGGTGGGCATGCTCTTTCGCCTGGATCAGCAACCGGCGGTCTCGATGGTTGATACCGGTGCCACTCTTGATTTGTACATGCGCACTTACAAGTTCGATGGATTCCAGAATTCGCGGGTATATCGCGATGAAAACGCCACCGGTATCTTTTTGGGTGTGGGCATCTCCGCCACCCGCGCGGCCGACCGTATGGTGCAATCGGGGGATCGCGACCGCGCCATCAAGCTCTTGCAGTATCTCGTCGGGGTGTATCCGGAATACTGGCAGGCGTATCTGCAGTTGGGGGAGATATATGGCG
>JBGOTX010000061.1:0-8328 GCA_041476705.1 Candidatus Zixiibacteriota bacterium | reverse complement strand
TGTGATCATCGATCCGCCGATCAACAATCTCGTGGTGATGACGGTCGAGCGCCCCGCCAATCTCACCATCTCACACTCGCTGGTGGGTACGGTCAAGAATGTGGTGGCGAATCGCGCCGCCTTCGGGTTGAGCATACAGATGGCCAACAGCGGCGACGGCGCGGTTACGCCCGGGATTTTCCGATTGAGCACGGGCGGCGTGCCGCTGGGGATCAAAGATCCGACCATCGACACGATCTTCGATCGGTCGGTCATCAACTTCACACTGACTGCGCCCGACTACGACACGACCATCACTTTTGGATTCGTCTTTACTCAGCGCCCTGTCGACCGAAACACCGGCCAGCCGGCGATGCTCAACGATACCTCCTTTTCAGACACGGTATACGTGACGTCTCTCGACGTTCGGTTGATCGTTGATCCTGTCCACGTGGGATCGGCTATGGCGACCGGGGGTAAAGAAAAGGAGCTGGTAGTGCTTCGGCTTGAGAAGGGCGGAGTGTCAACTTTATCGAATATTGCGGTGGGCCGAATGGAGGTGACGGTTGAGGATGCCGACGGACATCCGGTGCAGGCACGCGACATATTTGTCGTTGGCAATACCGCGTTCTATGAGGGCGGATTGCGACTGTCTTCGACCACGGCGGGTGACAGCACGCTGAAGTTTTCGTTTCACAACCTCATCGTGAGTTCCTCCGCTACGCGCGAGATCACGCTTCGGGGACTCTTTCAGGACTCTCTTCCGCACGGCCTTCGGCTGAAGATGAAGGCGGAACAGGTGCATGCGGTTTTTGACACCGGACCTATTGCGGGTGAGCTGGCAACGGTCGTGGGACCGGGTGGTCGGGCCGAAATATTCACAATTCCGTTCGAAGTTACGGGCGGAACGCTGGCCTCGTCGTTTGTGGTCAAAGACAATCCGTTCGATCCGGACAAAGGGGCCGCCGAGTTTCGTTTTCTGCTGACCGATCCGGCCGGAGTTGAGTTGAAAGTGTATACGCTGGATGGTCAGGAGGTGTTTGTCCGCGAATACCCCGGACAGGCGGCGGTGGAGTCGGGCGATTCGTTTGCGCGGGTGGTGTGGGACGGGCGTAATAACAGCGGTGATATGGTGCGTAACGGCGTGTATGTCGTTGTCCTGACCGGAAAGAAGAATTTGGAACAGGCGACTATCAAACTGGCGGTGATCCGATGAAACAGTCGCTGTATCTGACGCTGTTGGCGGCCGGTCTTCTCTGCGGGGTCTCAGCCGTGGCGGGCGACGCCGGCCGTCAGTCGCCGTTGTCGATCGGCGCCGGAGCGCGCGGCATCGGCATGGGCGGGGGAAACACGGCTTTGGGCGGAACGGCCTCGGCGGTGTATTACAATCCCGCCGGATTAGCGTTTCTTGATTATCAGGAGTTTTCGGTGCAGCACACGGTCCTGGCGGAAAACACGGTCTACGATTTCGGCGCCTGGGTCTATCCCATATCCGAAAAGCACGGCCTGGGTATCGGATATATGCGGATCGGGACCGGCGATATTATTCGGCGGGTCGATTTTCAGGATGTCGGCAAGTTTGATTACGCGGAATCTCAGTTGATGATATGCTATGGCCAGCGATTTACCTGGCTGTCGACCGGCGTTACGCTGAAGATCGTGAATGAGTCGATTGACAACCTGTCCGACTATGGCGTGGGACTGGGAATCGGCATGATCGCCAAGCTTGGCGGTCCGATACGCCTCGGGGGGATCGTGCGCGACGTGATGCCGGCCCGAATCCAATTGGGCAATATCAGCCAGAAAGTGCCACAGACATTCGCGGCCGGGGTGGCGGTCGACCGGTGGCGGTTGACGCCCCAGACGACAATCACCGCAACCTGCGATCTGGAGGGGAGTGACGGCCGGTCGGTCAAACTTCATGCCGGCGGCGAAGCGTTGTTTTATGACTCCTATGCGTTCCGCGCCGGTTACGATCGCAACAATCTGACGGTCGGCGCCGGCGTTCATCGCGGGCGGTTGGCCATTGACTATGCGTACAAGATGCAGAGCGATCTGACCGATCAGCACACATTTTCGCTGAGTTTCTTCATCGGCCCTTCAGTTGCGGATCAAATCAAGCGCCGGGACGCCCTGCGCCACGCGGAACCGGTGATCGATCCTCGAGTGGTCTATATCAATGCGCTCAAGGACACCGCCAACGGCTTCATGCACCAGTTCCGGCTTGACTCCGCGCTGGTCTATTTCCAGAAGCTGTACGCCCTCGAACCGTCGAGCCAGGAATATCTGGGAACGATTGCCGCTATCGAAAACGCCCAACGGGTTCAACTGGAGCAGGAAGCCAAGTTGAGAGCGGCCCAGCAGGAGCAGGAGCAGTTCCTGGGCGCGTATTACGATCAGGCCCGGGCCTTTTACGCCAAGAAATACTATTCGGCCGCCGCCGATCTGCTCAAATTGATTTTTGATATTCAGCCCGAGAATCCTCAGGCGCTGGTTCTTCGGGAGGAGATCGGAGCGTCTATTTCCGCCGACATCACACACTATACCGAGACAGCCAAACAGGCCGAAACACTGGGAAACCGGATCGAGACAATTGAAGCATGCGACCGGGTGATCGATTTGGATTCCACCAATCAGTGGGCCAGGCAGACGCGCGAGCGGGCGCTCTCCGGCATGGATATCGCCAAGCACTTGAATATTGGGATCGATCTGTTCAACAAGGGTCAGGTGGCCGAGGCGGCCAAGCGTTTCCGGTCGGTGCTGGAAGCGCGGCCCAACGATGTCGTGGCCCGCGAGTATCTGGCCAAAATAGACACTGCGGCCTCGCACACGGCGACGCTCGAAGATCTTCAGCAGGACCGGGCCGTCTGGCAGTCGTATATCGACGGCCTGCGCCACATGCGCGACAAGGAATATCAGAAGGCGATCGATTCGTGGCAGAAGGTTCTGCAGGCCTACCCGAATCAGCCGAACACGCTTAACAACATCGAGCAGGCGCGCCTGCGATTGAAGTCCGAAGAAACCGGCCGGTAGATCCTCAAGTTTTAGCTGGCGAAGCGCGCCGGTTCTCGCGTTTATCAGTCTATGTTCAATCGCCCGATCAAAGAGATCAGCGCCGAGTTTCTGGCCGAGGAAAAGTATCTTGAGTCGATCCAGCGGGTGGCGCGCGAGGCCTGCGCGACCGCCGGCATGCCCCGTAAGACACAGGTCGCCGTACTCCTGGCGATTGAAGAAGGGGCAACCAACATCATCCGCCACGCCTACCTGTACGAAAAGGGGGTGGTGCGTCTTCGCATTGTGATTTATAAAAAGTTGGTGTCGTTTTCGCTGATTGACACCGGCCGCTCGTTTGATCCGTCGGGCGCCGGCCAGCTCGATTTGCAGCGGCTGGTCGAGTCGGGGCGCAAAGGGGGACTGGGCTTTTGGATGATCCAGAAGATCATGGACCGGGTCGAATACATCTCGTCGGTCGAGTTCAATGAACTGCGGATGATCAAGCGCATCGATACCGAGTCACCCGCCCGGCCGCCTCTGGTGGGGCGGCTTTTCAGCTTGCGTGTCAAGTTCTCGGTCTGGACGTTTTTCATCGTCAGCGTCATCATCGCCGTGGCCTTCTGGTATGTCAACAGCCGCACCACGGAGGGAGTTTATAAACATCTGGATGAAACGGTCGAGGCGTTGTCCAAGACCATTGCCGAGCAGGCGAAAGGGTACCTGATCAACCGTCGGAGTGATGTCGAATTCGACGAATTGATTGTCTCCTATGCCAAGTCCAATCAGGTGCTCAAAGTGATCGTACTGGTTGATTCCACGGGGATGATTCTGGCGCACTCCGAAGATATCCGCAACATTCGCAAGTTTTACCGGTACCCGGAGGGAGTAGACACCTCGCAACTCGGGCAAACACAGGTTTTCTCGGTGGCGAACGTTAATTTGCGGTATGTGGTCATGCCCATTCGCGCCGGTGAGCGGCGTCTGGGGGCGGTGCACGTCACGTATTCGGATGAAGCGATTCACGTTCAACTGGCCGAGGCGCGTCGGGCCACCCTGTTGCTGACCGGGGCGCTCCTCATGATCGGCGTTGCGGGAATCTATCTGCTCTCGAACTATTTTGTGCGTCCTATTGTCAAGATCACCCAGCGGGTGCGCCGCTTTTCGCTCGGCGACACGGAATCGGAGATGCCGCTCGAAGGGGCCGACGAATTTTTCGAGATCGCGAGCGCCCTCAATGATATGATGACCCGCCTGAGCCGCGACCGACGCAATGTGATCGAACGGGAGCGGATGGCCAAGGAAATCGAATTCGCCTCCCAGATACAGAAGACGCTCCTGCCCGCCGAACTGCCGCAAATTCCGGGGCTTGACGTCCACGCCTTTTACCGGGCGGCCTCATTGGTCGGCGGCGATCTGTACGATGTGTTCGATATCGGCGCCAAGCGGTATGCTCTGGTCGTAGCCGATGTGTCGGGCAAGGGGGTGCCGGCCTCGCTTGTCATGTCCATGCTCCGAACTGTCCTGCGCATCGAGGCGGCCCGGTACGGTTCGGCGCGCGAAACGCTGATTGCGGTCAATGACTATCTGGTGAAGAATACGCCGCCGGGGATGTTTATCACGGTCATGACGGCGGTGTACGATGCCGCCACCGCCAAGCTTACGGTAGTGTCGGCGGGACACACCCCCATGTTGTTATTCTCACCGACCACCGGCAAAGCGACCTACGTCAATCCGCGCGGCATGCCCCTTGGGGTGCCGATCACACCCGGCTGGTCGTTTGGTGATGGGCTAGATGAGACCACGATTGACCTGCAGGCCGGCGATTCGTTCCTGTTGTATACCGACGGTATCACCGAAGCGCTCAACCGCGAGGCCAAACAGTACGGTTTTGACCGGCTCCGCCGCTTTTTCCATGAATCGATGAAAAACGGAGTGTCGACATCGGCGGATTTGTCCGACGCTCTCATGAACGAAATCGACAACTTCTGCGGTGTCGGCAAGCAAAACGATGACATTACCTTCATTGTCGCTCGCATGGATGCCGAGCAGGGAGACCCCGCCGAGCATTCGAGCAAACTTGCGGAATCGGAAGATGGGCCGTCGAGCGCGCTTCCCGACTGACAATTTCCTTGCCAGGCCCCGGCGAGATTGTTATACTTTGAGAGCGGGAGAAGTCACGCCGGGTCGACCGAATGGAAAATATACAGATATCACTTTCTGAAACCGATTCCGACCGTCTGGTATCACACGTGCGGGTGGATGGCGTCATCGACACCCTTACGGCCAGCGAGCTTGAAGACGTGATCGAGTCACTGCTCAAGCGCCAGCGTTATCGGATAGTTATCGATCTGGCCGGAGTGGATTATATCTCATCGGCCGGGTGGGGCATTTTCATATCGCACATCAAGGACGTACGCGCCAACAGCGGCGACATCAAGCTGTCGGGCATGGTGTCCGACGTATATGAGATATTCCAACTGCTTGAATTCGATAGTATACTGCAGGCCTTCGCCTCGGTCGACGAGGCCTTGCGGTCCTTCCCTGTCGCCACCCCGGACGACGGGTTAAAAAAAAAAGGGCCTGAAGTCACCCGGCTCCGAGTAGTCGAATCTCCGGGGGCTGATCCCGAGGCGGGACCGTCGGAAAACTCCACCTTCTTTGTCGGGCCTTCGGGGGTGACCGGGGTCGATATTCAGTCCGCCGTCTTACAACTGGTGCGAAAAGATCCCTTCGCATCGATTAACGAAATCGTTTTTGAGTTGAATCGTCGTTACGCCGATCTCGGGCTGGGGTGGTGGGCGGTATTCGGCATGTTGCGCCGCCAACGTCTGCTGACCCGACGCTCCCGTTTTCGGTATGCCTGGCGACGGGGTTGATCGTACGCGAGGATGTGTCTCGTTCTTGTTCGTTGATACGTCAGGTCGATGGTCGGAAATGACATGAATATATTCCCGGCAGTGGTCATCTCGGCTCTGGTACTGAGCGGAGTGGTTATCTGGCGGATCATGGCGGAGCGCCGGAAGGTGTCGGGCGAGTCCTGTTTCAGCGATCTCGGCGGAACCCTGGCTGAGTTGGCGCGGGCCGCTTCTCCGGCTGAGGCCACGCGGATGGTTATGGATGTACTTGGGCGTGAGGGTGGAGTTGAACGAATCATATACCTCCGCAAGCATCGCCGACTGTTGCAAGCGGACCTGATGGTTGGCTTACCCGACGAGGCGCGTCGAGAAATCCGCTTCCAGTATCAGCCGACGCTGGTCAAATCGTGTACCGGATCATTTTCGGCCCGCGCCATCATTCAGCTAAAGAGTATCGCGTCCGATCGCGTGTGGCAGACGATTGAAGCGCACCAGTTCAACTTTTATGTGCCCGTTTTCTGGAAAGATCATGTGTACGGCCTGTTTCTGCTGAAACTTCCCGCCGCGTTGGCCGGTTCAACCGGATTCGCATCGCTGAGCGCGTTAGCCCAGTCCCTTTCAGCGGTATACCATTTGCACTGGCAGTCTCAACAGGTCGGCAATTCCGCGCATGGCGGCGGGGGCGCTCTGCCGTCCTCCCCGGAGCCGGTTGGTGACACGACGCGGCCAGCCCGATAGATTCTCCGTTTGGTGCGTCACCGCAATTCAGAAATTGTCGTGCGTAAACTGATAAGTATGGCGCAGTCCGAGATTGGACTAGAGCGGTTTGTGTGCGTGTATGAACCGAAGGACAAGGCCGAGGAATTGCAGTTGGTGGCCGGTGGAGTGAACCGCACCGTGAGAATTCCCGGCCGCGAGGCCTTCGCGGCGATGGCCCGGGAGCTGTCGGCTGAACGAGCGGTCGAGCTCAAATCGCTCGACAACCGACTTGAGTCCGTCGCCCTTCCCCGGGAACTGATGGCCGGAGGATTGTCGCACGCTCTTTTGTTTCCGCTCTCAGCCAAACGCCAGGGCATTTTTGCGTGGGATGACAAAAAGTCCGCCGCCGACATTACGCGCCGGCTTGAGTTTTTTCACGCGGTCGCGGCCGATCTGATTGAAAATGCCGAGTCGTTTGAGCGCGTAGAGGAGCTTTCGCAAACCGACTCGCTCACCGGGCTTTACAACCAGAGGTATCTGCAGATCCGTCTGGCGGAAGAAATGAACCGCGCGCGTCGATATGGCCGGTCGCTCGGACTGGTGATGATGGACCTCGATATGTTGAAAGCCATCAACGATGCCCACGGCCATCAGGCGGGAGACGCGATTCTTCAGCAGATGGGAACTCTTTTGCGAAGTTCGGTGCGCGAGATCGACGTCATCGCCCGCTACGGTGGAGACGAGTTCTGTGTGGTGATGCCTGAAGCGGATCTGTCGACTTGTGAACAGTTCATGACCCGGATTCGTACCTGTCTGGCGGCCTCTACCTTCACCTTTCCCGGTGATACGGCCGTATTGTCGTGCACCGTATCGGCCGGTGCGGCCGTGTTCCCGGACCATGCCGGCGATCCGCATAAGCTCGTATTTGCCGCCGACATGGCCCTTCTTAAAGCCAAGGAGCGGGGCCGCAATACCTCCGAGGTCTTCGGTCGGGAGTGACCTCCGGGGCTCTAACCCTTTGGCAAGTCGGATTTTAAACTTTACTCGGAGAGGCGCGCTCCGGTATATTTCCGCCGGCAACAATTCTCGGCGACAAGCCGATGTTGTGAAACAGGCAGAGCGCAAAGGAAAAGGCAATATGTTTCGTACAATGCGATCCGTGATGAGCATGGGACTGGTTATGCTGGCGGCCGTGATGTCGCTGGTCGGGACCGGTCAGGCCAAGGAGTATATCATCGGTTCTGAAGACATTCTGGATATCCGCTTCTGGCAAAAACCGCAGTTTAACGCGTCGGTGAAGGTCGGATTGGACGGGAAAATCGCGCTCGATATTCTTGGTCAGACCGACGCCGCCGGGAAAACGATCGAGGGACTTCAAAATGACATCGTCCGGCTCATTTCGAGGTTCGACAAGGACATTTCCCAGGTAGTGGTGCGCGTCGCGCAGTACAATTACAATTTCGTCTATGTGACCGGCCAGGTCATTACTCCCGGCAAGAAATCATTTGAAGAAATCCCCGACCTCTGGACCATCATCAACGAGGCGGGGGGCATTAATCCGCTGGGTGATTTGTCGCGGGTGATCATCATTCGGGGGGGAGACGACGCCGGCAAGGTGGAGTACGCCAACGTGAGCGATGCGCTGTCGACCGGACAAACCGGGAAGCTACCCAAGATACGGCGCGAAGACACGATTGAAATTCCGCGGTCTCCGGCCAGTATACCCCAAGCCACGCTGGTTCAACCGACGGCTCAGAAAAACTTTGTGTACGTCGTCGGCGCGGTCGTTCGCCCCGGTCCG
>JBGOTX010000060.1:0-8388 GCA_041476705.1 Candidatus Zixiibacteriota bacterium | reverse complement strand
GTCGAGTGTCGTAAGTTGTTAATATATAAGGAGATAATATGCCAACCACAAAGGCTCCCGTGAGCAAGAAGGTTGCTTCAGACAAACCGGCCCGAAAAAAAGCGGTTTCCAAGCCGGCGCCAGCCACCGTTTCGTATACTGGAAAGTACTATTATTTCTTTGGCGGAGGCAAGGCCGACGGAGAGTCCGCAATGCGAGAACTGCTGGGCGGCAAGGGAGCCAACCTGGCCGAGATGACCAATGCGGGGGTTCCGGTCCCGCCCGGATTTACGATTACCACCGAAGTCTGCCGAATTTACTACGAAAACAGCATGCGGGTACCAAAGGCGATCGATGCCCAATTGGACCAGTACATGGAGCAGTTGGAGAAGTCGACCGGCAAGAAGTTCGGTGATCCGGACAACCCGCTTTTGGTGTCGGTTCGCTCGGGTTCAAAATTCTCCATGCCGGGGATGATGGACACAATCCTGAATCTGGGAATGAATGACGCGACCCTTGAGGGTTTAACCCGAAAGACCAACAATCCTCGGTTTGCCTGCGACAGCTACCGGCGGTTTATCGCCATGTTCGGCGATGTCGTTCTGGGTATCGACAAGGAGCTGTTCGAGGAAATCATTTCGAGAAAGAAGAAAGAAAAGCGGGTGAAGCAGGATGCCTCGCTTCAAATCCCCGACTTGAAAGACATCATCAAACAGTTCAAGAAGATCATCGCTCGCAAGGCGGGCGAAGCGTTTCCCGAGGACCCGTGGGATCAGCTTCGCATGGCTCGCGACGCCGTGTTCCGTAGCTGGAACAATCCGCGGGCGATCACCTATCGCCGTCTCAACAATATCCCGGTCGATCTCGGCACGGCGGTGAATATTCAAACGATGGTGTTCGGCAATATGGGGAACAGTTCCGCGACCGGCGTCGGGTTTACCCGCGACCCCGGCACGGGCGCAAAGGATTTTTACGGCGAGTACTTAGTGAACGCGCAGGGCGAAGATGTAGTGGCGGGAACCCGTACACCCCAGCCGATCAAGGAACTGGCCAATGAAATGCCCGCGCAGTTCAAGAAACTCAAGGAGATCACTGGCCGGCTGGAAAAGCATTATCGCGACATACAAGACTTCGAGTTCACCATTCAGGAGGGTGAACTATTCATGTTGCAGACGCGCAACGGCAAGCGGACCGTTCAGGCCGCGGTGAAGATCGCCGTCGATATGGTTAAGGAAAAGCTGATCACCAAGGAAGAAGCGCTGATGCGGATCGATCCTCTGCAGGTCGATCACCTGTTGCACCCGCGTCTTGATCCGAAAGCACAATACGATGTGATCGCCAAGGGTCTGGCGGCGTCGCCCGGCGCGAGGTCGGGGAGGGTGTACTTTACGGCGGAAGACGTCGTCAAGCACGGCGCAAAGGAAGCGTGCATTCTCGTGCGGGAAGAAACCAATCCGGACGATATCGAAGGCATGAACGCGGCGGTGGGGATTCTTACTTCGCGCGGCGGGATGACGTCGCACGCGGCCGTGGTGGCGCGAGGCATGGGGAAATGCTGCATCACCGGCGTCGACGCGGTGCGAGTGAACCTGGCCAAGAAATGCTTTCAGGTGGGACGGCTGACAATCAAAGAAGGCGAGGTTGTCACGCTCAACGGATCGACCGGCGAAGTCATGCTCGGTTCATTGCCGACCATTGATCCGGAGCTGTCGGGTGAATTCACCGAGCTGATGCAATGGGCCGACGAAATCCGCCGGCTCAAGGTACGGGCGAATGCCGATATCCCGCGCGATGCTCAGCAGGCGATCAAATTCGGCGCCGAGGGCATTGGACTCTGTCGCACCGAACATATGTTTTTCGCCGACGATCGGATACCGGTCGTGCAGGAGATGATTCTGGCCGATACGGCTGAAGAGCGTCAGGCGGCGCTGGATCGGTTACTGCCGTTTCAGAAAAAGGATTTCAAGGGGTTGTTCGACGCCATGGCCGGACTCCCCGTGACCATCCGCACGCTCGATCCGCCGCTCCATGAGTTCCTGCCCCGCAAGGAAGACGTGCACGCCAAGCTGAAAGCGCTCGATCCCAAGAGCGACACCTACGAAGAGGACCTGGCGGCGCTCCAAAAGACGCTGAAGCGGATCGATGAACTCGTGGAGCAGAATCCGATGCTTGGTCATCGCGGTTGTCGCCTGGGGATCGTGTTTCCGGAAATAACCGAGATGCAGGTTCGGGCGATCATGATGGCCGCCTGCGATCTGCACAAGGCAGGCAAGAAAGTGTTTCCCGAGATCATGATTCCACTGGTTGGGCATATTAATGAGTTCAAGAACCAGAAGGAAACGGTGCTCCGAGTGGCCAACGAAGTGATGACCAAGGCCAAGGTCAAAGACCTGACGTTCAAAATCGGCACCATGATTGAAATTCCGCGGGCGGCGCTGACCGCCGATGAAATCGCCACCGAGGCCGAATTCTTCAGTTTCGGCACCAATGATCTTACGCAGATGACGATGGGATTCTCGCGCGATGATTCGGGCAAGTTCCTGCGCTATTATCTCGAAAAGGGCATTCTGTCCGAGGATCCGTTTGTGTCCATCGATCAAAACGGTGTTGGTCAATTGGTGAGGATGGGCAAAGAGAAAGGGCGCGCCGCACGGCCGGATCTGAAAGTAGGGATCTGCGGCGAACACGGCGGCGACCCGGCCTCGATCGATTTTTGCCATCAGATCGGACTCGATTATGTGTCCTGTTCTCCGTATCGGGTGCCGATTGCGCGGCTGGCGGCGGCTCAGGCGGTCATCAGACAACAGGAAAGAAACAAGAAGCAGAAATAGGTTCATTTCGAACCGACGCGCGGGCCATCATGACTACAATGGTGGCCCGTTTTGTTATCAATTCGCGCGCCGGAATGTTCCTCGATAAGTTTCACTTGACTTCACCGGTCGCCCCGATTCATTGCCGGTACGATACGGTCGATATGAGCAGTATGAAACGTATATGGCAAACAGAAAAAGAACAGGTAGCGATATCCATATGACTCGTCGTCATCAGCTTGATTCCATCTTCAGCCCGGCCTCGGTGGCGATCATAGGGGCCTCGACTCGCAAGGGGACCATCGGGCGCGAAACCCTTCACAACATGATTTCGTCGGAATTCAATGGCAAAGTGTTTCCGGTCAATCCCAAAGCGCCGGTTATCCATTCGATCAAAGCGTATTCGACGATCCTGGATGTTCCGGATGCGGTCGATCTGGCCGTGATCATCGTGCCCAAGGAAAGCGTGCTTGAAGTTGTTCGTCAGTGCGGCCAGAAAGGCGTCAAGGGGTTGGTTACGATTTCAGCCGGTTTCTCTGAAGTCGGTCCCGAAGGTCGGGCGCGCGAGCAGGCCGTGATGAACGTGGTGCGCGAATACGGTATGCGCATGATCGGCCCCAACTGTTTCGGGGTGGTGAACACCGATCCGGTGGTAAGTCTCAACGCGACTTTCGGCAAGACATTTCCGCGCCAGGGGAAGATAGGATTCATTACCCAGTCGGGCGCGATGGGCGAAGCGATCATGAACCAGGCGAATGAACTGGGGATCGGGTTTTCGGTGGTGGCGTCAATCGGCAACAAGGCCGACATCTCGTCCAACGACATCCTGGACTACTTCAAGGATGATCCCCACACCGACATCATTCTCATGTATCTGGAAAATTTCGGTAACCCGAGAAAATTTACCTCGATCGCGCGCGAAGTGTCCCGTACCAAGCCGATCGTAGTGGTCAAATCCGGCCGCACGAAGCTTGGCGCCAAAGCCGCCTCATCGCACACCGGGTCGCTGGCCGGGGCGGATGTCGGCGTTGATGCCCTGTTCGAGCAAACCGGTATCATGCGGGTCGACACGGTCGAAGAGTTGTTCGACGTTGCGGCGGCCCTGTCGATGCAACCGGTGCCGAAAGGGAATCGGGTCGTGGTCGTATCCAACGCGGGCGGGCCGGGCATTCTGGCGACCGATGCCCTCATCAATCACGGCATGCAGATGCCGCCCCTGTCGGCCGCCACGATCAGGGAATTCAAGAAGTTCACGTCGACGGAAGCGTCATTCTCAAATCCGATGGACATGGTGGCGGGCGCATCCGGGCCGCATTTCAAGAAAGCGCTGGAACTGCTCAGAAAGGAAGATCAATACGATACAATCGTGCCGATCTTTGTTCCGCCGGTGACGATTGACCAGATGGATGTGGCGAACAGCATGTACACCGCGCTCAAGGGCACCGATAAGACTGTTCTGGCCTGCTTTATGGGCGCTGGAGAGGGTTCGGCCGGCGCGGAGTTTCTCAGGAATCACAATATCCCGGTGTATATTTTCCCGGAGGCGATAGCCAAAACGGTTTCGACCGTTCACGGATACCGCCAGTGGCTCAGCAAGCCGCGCGGCAAATACCGCACGTTCAAAGTTGATGCCGGCCGGGTGCGCGAAATTATCGGACGGGTTCTGGGGGGCAAAGACGGCGCGATTGTCGGCCATGATGCTATTGGAATTCTCGAGGCCTACGGCATACCGGCCGCGCCCTACCATTACGCCGCCAGCCAGCGCGAGGCGGTAAGCGTGGCCAACGGGATTGGGTACCCGGTCGTGATGAAGATCAACACGCCTCAGATTCTGCATAAGACCGAGTTTGGCGGAGTTATCGTTGATCTGCGCTCAGACAAGGAAGTGCGCGACGGCTGGAAAGAACTCGAAGGTCGGGTTCGCAAAATCAAAAAGAAAGAAAAGCTGACCGTGGCGCTTCAGCAGATGATTTCCGGCGAGGTAGAGACCGTGATCGGTATGGTGGTTGATCCCGCGTTCGGCCCCCTGCTCATGTTCGGTCTTGGCGGCATTTATGTCGAGATTATGAAGGACGTGGCCTTCCGTATCAATCCGATGACCGACGCCTCGGCCCGCGAGATGATCCGCTCCGTGCGTTCGTTCCCGTTGTTGAACGGTTTTCGCGGCTCGGCGCCGGTGGATATCGACCGAATCGAAGACACGCTGTTGCGCGTCTCTCAGTTGGTCACGGATTTTGACTGTTTTTCCGAGATCGATATCAATCCCTTTATCGTGTCGGCGGATAAGAGCCGGTGCAAGGCGGTCGACGCCCGGTTTATCGTCAAGCAGGACCAGGTCCGCTATTGACTTGAGATTTGAAGCATCCCGCCCTATCTTCGGGCGGCGCTCGAACGGCTATGGCAGTCGACACTCGGGCGGATAGAAAGGAATTGGGTATTTCGTGAAATACGAGATTCGTTCCGTCGGCCTGTGGTCGTTCGTCAAACAGTCCTTCTTTGTCAATCTGGTGCTGGGATTCCTGGTTGGAGTTCTGTATGCGATCATGCTCGGGGCCATGCTCAGTTTTTCATCGCGCTTTCCCCTCTTTGAGTCCACGCAGGAGGATTTGTCAAAGGCGTCATTCGGCCTTTTAATGGTAATCGTGCCGATTGTCACGGCGTTCATGGCGTGCCTGTTCAACACCATTGTTGGTGTCATCGCGATCATGGTCTACAACGGCATGGTTCGGCTGATCGGAGGACTGGAACTCGAGTTGAGTCCGGTGGCTGATGAACTTCCAGCGCCGGTGATGGCGCGGCCTGTCATGGCGGCCGGCGCGGACATGATGTCTCAGCCACCTCCGCCTCCGTTACCGCGACAAACAACTCCACCGCCACCGCGTCCGGACATCGACCAAAGTTCACGCCCGGACGAATCGCCTCTGGCGTAGATTGAGATTTCAGCATGAGCGACACCCCTGTTCGAGTACGTATTGCTCCCTCCCCCACCGGCTATCTGCACGTTGGTACGGCGCGCACCGCGATCTTCAATTACCTGTTTGCGCGACATGAAAAGGGAAAGTTTCTCATTCGCATCGAGGACACCGATGTCGAGCGATCGGACAACTCGTTGATCGAGCCGATTCTCTCCGCGCTGAAATGGCTGGGGATCGAATCGGATGAGCCGGTCGTGTACCAGTCCCAGCGACTCGACATATACAAACAGCAGGTCCGGACGCTCTTGGACAATGGTCACGGGTATCGGTGCTTCTGCCGTCCGGCCGATTTGGAAGCAGAACGCGAAAAAGCGCGCGCCGAAAAGCGTCCCCCGCGATACAGTCGCAAATGTCTCGGTCTGTCCGCGGCCGAAGTCGGCAAACGAGTTGACGCCGGAGAGCCGCACGCCATTCGCCTTCGCATTCCGGAAGGTGAGATCGCCTTTACCGACATGGTGTCGGGCGAGATTCGGATAAAGAATGAAGATATTGAAGATCTGGTCGTGGCCCGCTCCGATGGTTCGGCCACCTATAACTTTGCGGTGGTGGTCGATGATCACGATATGGTAATTTCGCACGTTATTCGGGGGAATGACCACATTTCAAATACGTTCAAGCAGATTCACATCTATCAGTCGCTCGGATTCCCGGTGCCGCGCTTCGGCCACGTACCGCTTATTCTAAGGCCGGACAAAAAAAAGGTGTCGAAGCGGCTTGGGGACAAAGATGTGGCGGAGTATCGCAATGAGGGCATTCTGCCCGACGCGATGTTCAATTTCCTAAGCTTGCTCGGCTGGTCGCCCAAAACTGAACAGGAAATTTTTACGCCGGAGCAGTTGATCGCCGTTTTCGACCCGGCCCATCTTAATCCTTCGAACGCCGTGTTCGACGAGGAGAAACTGGTCTCGTTCAATAAAGCACATATCCAGCTGATGTCGGATCACGATCTGGCGGTCCTGGTGGCGCCCATGCTGGTCGAAGCAGGCGTGACGACCAAATACTGGCTGGAAACCCGCTGGGATTACCTCCGTCAGGTGGTTGGACTGCTCAAGGAGCGAACCCGCCGAGTTACCGATTTCGTGACCCTGGGCGGATACTTCTTCGATCAAAACTTCAAATACGACCCGGAGGCGGTGGCCAAGGTGTTCGACTCCGAGACGGCCGACTTGCTTGGGGGGCTTGCGGAGCGCTTTGACGCCCTGGGTGAATTCACGCATCAGACGACAGAGCAAGCACTTGAGGGTCTATCGGCCGAGAGACAGGTGAAAAAAGCTCGAATTATCCATCCTGTCCGGCTGGCCGTCTCCGGCATGACCGTCGGGCCGGGGCTGTACGACTTGCTGGTGGTTCTGACCCGGCCCATCGTTTTGGAACGCCTGAAAAAAGCTGTTGGATATATTAGGAACAGACCACAGATTTAGCCACTATTCGCAGGAGAAATATGGCAACTGGGAAACGAAAAATCGGCAAGAGCAAACCCGCGCGCAAACCGACCAAGAGGAAAAAGGCGGTCTCGAGGGCATCCGCTTCGAAACGGACGGCACCGAAGAAAAAAGTGAGTAAGCCGGTCAGTCGTACTCGCGTTCGCGCTATTAAACTCGATTCGAAGACGAAACGGATCAGTGATATTCTGAAGAAAGCAATCAAGGGAGAAGAGGATGGCCTGCACTTCTATTCGCTGTTGGCCGAAAAGTCGACTAATCCAGAGGCGCGTCGAAAGCTGGAAGGACTGCGTGACGACGAGGTGCGTCATAAAGTGACGCTCACCGGTCTCTATCGTACCTACGTCGGCGGCGAGATCGGGAAACTTCCCGCGCACGGCATCACGGCGTTGCGCAAGGTGTTCGCCAAGGGACATCTCGACAATCGCAAGACGGAGATGGATTTCATCAACCTGGCGATCGAGGCGGAGCTGGCGGCGACCAAGTACTACCGCGAACAGAAAAATCTGGTCGACGACGCCGAGTTCAAGAATATCTTCGATCAGCTGGCCGACGAAGAACATGGGCATTTTGAATTGCTCCATGCGGAAAAAGACGCAATATCCGGCAATTATAACTGGTTTGCGTATGGTGATTCCTCTCCTCTGGAGGATTAAGAAAGTCGGTCGATATATGTCATCAACGGACACTGAACGGGAGATCAAGCATGCAGTGGGTTTGTGACATCTGCGGATACGTTCACGACGACGATGAACCGCCGATGGCTTGTCCGATGTGCGGCGCGCCTAAATCCAAGTTTTCGGAATGGGATGGCGAAGACGATTTCTTCGACGAAGACCTGGAGGATGAAGATGTCGACGACGACATCGACCAGGGCGGCGACGACGACAAGGATCGGTTCTGATCAGTCCATGGGGTAGGTACGCCGTCTCAAGGTAATCCGGGCGCGCTCAAGGTCGGCGACCTTGCTCCGGATTTTACTCTTCCCACGCACAACGAGGGAGAGTTAAATCTGGCGTGGTACCGAGGCCGGCAGAATGTCGTGCTCGCCTTTTATCCGGGGGACTGGACCCCTGTCTGCGCTCAGCAGATTCCCGGGTTTCAAGAGATTATCCATCGGTTCATAGAATCCAACTGCAAGCTCCTGGCAATTTCGGTCGATTCCGTCCCTTGCCATGCGGC
>JBGOTX010000059.1:0-8426 GCA_041476705.1 Candidatus Zixiibacteriota bacterium | reverse complement strand
TCTGCGGCATCGGACCATCCGAGGCCGACACCACCAAGATCGCTCCATCCATCTGCGCCGCACCCGTTATCATATTCTTCACATAATCCGCGTGACCCGGACAGTCCACGTGCGCATAGTGACGATTCGCCGACTCATACTCCACGTGCGCCGTCGCGATCGTAATCCCCCGCTCCCGCTCCTCGGGCGCGTTGTCGATCGAATCAAACGTCCGCACCGCCGACCCCGTCAGCTTGTTCATCACCATCGTGATCGCCGCCGTCAACGTCGTCTTCCCATGATCCACGTGACCGATCGTCCCCACGTTCACATGCGGCTTGTTCCGTACAAATTTCTCCTTCGCCATCGCTACCAACTCCTCGTATGGTTAGGTCAAACTCACTTTTTCCAGCATCTTCTTGGAGACTTCGGTCGGAACCTGGGCATACCGCGAGAACTCCATCGAAAAAACCGCGCGTCCCTGAGAGATATTCCTCAGGGTGTTGGCGTATCCGAACATCTCGGACAAGGGTACGCTCACGGCGATGACATGCAGATCGCTATTGCGCTGAACCATACCCATAATCTTGCCGCGACGGGAATTAAGATCCCCGACCACGGAACCCACATACGCATCGGGCACGACCACTTCAACGTCCATAATCGGTTCCAGCAGGATGGGATGGGCCTTGCGGGCGCCGTCCTGGAACGCCATCGAACCCGCGATACGGAACGCCATTTCGTTGGAATCAACCTCGTGATAGCTTCCGTCGTAGAGCTCACAATAGACTCCGGTCATCGGGAATCCGGCCAGCACGCCGTTCGCCATCGCATCGCGGCATCCCTTTTCAATGGCCGGGATGTATTCACGCGGGACCGATCCGCCGACAATCTTATTTTCGAAATGGAACTCGCTGCCGTCATCGGTGGGTCGCATGCGCAGATAACAATGCCCGAACTGTCCCCGGCCGCCCGACTGACGGACGAAGCGCCCTTCGCATTCGACCGCGCGGGAAATCGTCTCTTTATAGGCCACCATCGGACGGCCAACGGTCGCGCCTACGCCGAACTCCCGAAGCAGACGATCGACGAGAATTTCCAGGTGCAGTTCGCCCATGCCGCTGATAATCGTCTGGCCGGTCTCTTCATCGACCCGCACGAGAAAAGTCGGGTCCTCTTCGGCCAGCTTGATCAGCCCGTCGGTCAGCTTGTCCTGGTCGGCCTTGGTCTTCGGCTCAATCGACACCATGACAACCGGCTGAGGGAACGACATCCGTTCGAGAATAAGCGGATGCTTGAGATCACACAGCGTATCGCCGGTGGTCGTCTTACGAAGCCCGATCACCGCCACGATATCACCCGCGTAAGCCACTTTGACGTCTTCGCGTTTGTTGGCGTGCATTCGCAGAAGCCGTGCCACCCGCTCCTTGATGTCGCTACTCGGATTATACACATACGATCCGGCCTCAACGGTGCCGGAGTATACGCGCATGTAGGTCAGGCGGCCGACATACGGATCGGTCATAATTTTGAACGCCAGGGCCGCAAACGGTTCATCCGGGCCGGGCTTGCGCTCAAGCGTTTTTTCCGTATCGCCGATTACGTGCCCGATCACCGGCGGCTTGTCCATCGGCGATGGCAGAAAATCGACGATGGCATCGAGCAATTTCTGAACACCCTTATTCTTGAAAGAAGAACCGCAGAGCACCGGCACCATCTTTCCCGCGATCGTGGCTTTGCGCACGGCGGCCATTACTTTGTCGGGGTCAAGCGGCTCGTCATGCAGGAACTGGGCAAGCAGGTGGTCATCGAAATCGGCAACGGCTTCGAGCAGTTTGGCGCGATATTCACGAGCCGAGGTCATCATATCATCGGGAACCGCGACGAGATCGAAAGTCATCCCGTGAGAGTCCTCGTGGAAGACCGTAAAATCCATGGACATCAAATCGATGATACCACTGAAGGTGTCGCCTTCGCCGGCCGGGATACAAATCGGCACGCAGTTGGAACCAAGCCGCTCATTCATCGCCTTGAGGGTGCCGGCAAAGTTCGCGCCGGTACGGTCCATCTTGTTAATATAGGCGATTCGGGGGACGCCGTACTTATCGGCCTGACGCCAGACCGTTTCCGACTGCGGTTCGACGCCGCCGACGGCGCAGAACAAGGCCACCGCGCCATCCAGTACACGAAGTGACCGTTCCACCTCGACCGTAAAGTCGACGTGGCCGGGGGTATCGATGATATTCACCGTGTGACCGCGCCAGAAACAGGTAGTGGCGGCGGAGGTAATCGTAATACCACGCTCTTTTTCCTGCTCCATCCAGTCCATAGTGGCGGCGCCGTCATGTACTTCACCGAGACGGTGCGTTTTGCCGGTATAAAAGAGAATACGCTCAGTGGTGGTGGTCTTGCCGGCGTCGATATGGGCCATGATGCCGATATTTCTGACTTTGTTCAGTTGCACATCGCCGGACATAATAATACCCTGACTGATACTCACACGTAGGATTCAAAGGGTTCGTAAAAGACACCGAGGGGCGAGTTCTTCACTATCAGCAGGGTTGGAAGAGAACGCCGATCGATGGCTTACAAGGCTTTCAGTGTAGCGCGCACTAGCTACCTCTCAGGTACAAAGGTTGAAGTTTGTCGACCCTGCGGGCCGTCCCTCCTGTCAGGAGAGACCATCTACCATTTGAAATGCGCGAAGGCCTTGTTGGCCTCTGCCATTTTGTGAGTATCCTCCTTCTTTTTGATTGACGAACCTTCGTTATTGGCGGCGGCCAGGAATTCGCCGGCCAGCCGGTCCGCCATTGATTTCTCGCTTCGACCCGCGGCATAGCCGATAATCCATCGGATCGCCAGCGCCGATCGACGGTCGGGACGAACCTCGACCGGAACCTGATAGGTGGCGCCACCGACCCGGCGGGAACGAACCTCAAGCACCGGCTTTACGTTGTTGACCGCCTTATGGAACATGTCCAGACCCGACTGGCCTGATTTCTTCTCAACCGATTCAATGGCCGAATACAATATGGCCTCGGCCGTCGAGCGCTTGCCCTGCTTCATGAGACAGGCAACGAACTCGGTCACCATCCGGTCGCCGAACTTCGGGTCCGGAGTGTTGTTGTGATGATACTGCGAAATCTTGCGCGGCATAGTCTCTCACACCCTTACGATTTTGGCCTTTTCGCGCCGTACTTGGAGCGGCTTCGTTTGCGATCATTCACGCCCGCCGTGTCCATCGTGCCCCGAATGACGTGATAACGCACACCGGGGAGATCCTTGACGCGGCCGCCGCGAATGAGCACGATTGAGTGCTCCTGCAGATTGTGTCCTTCACCGGGAATGTACGCCGTGACTTCAATCTGATTCGTCAGCCGTACACGAGCCACCTTACGAAGCGCCGAGTTGGGCTTCTTAGGGGTGGTGGTGTAGACGCGGGTACAGACACCACGCTTCTGCGGCGAAGAATTCAACGCCGGAGTCTTGGTCTTCTCAATAATTCTTCGGCGACCCTTGCGGATCAATTGGCTGATCGTCGGCAATCTAACTCCCGTATACCAAAAAGTTTAACTCGCCAAAAAGGCAGACGGGCAAGTTACCCGGAACCGCCTTGAAGTCAAGCGTTTTCTTTGAAAATGTCCGCCAAAGAGCCGGGATCAGTAGATTTGGCAACAACTTCCACTTCCTCGCTCTCATCGGGCGACAACGAGACGTTGCGGTATCGCTCAATCCCCGTTCCAGCCGGAATGAGGTGGCCGATAATGACATTTTCTTTAAGTCCAAGTAAATTATCGACTTTGCCGTTAATCGCGGCCTCGGTAAGCACCCGCGTAGTTTCCTGGAACGAGGCGGCCGATATAAAGCTCTCGGTCGACAACGAGGCCCGGGTAATGCCAAGCAAGAGCGGGGTCGCAGTGGCATTTTCGCCCCCCTCGGCAATCACACGCGCGTTTTCGTCGTTGAATTTGGCCTTATCGGCTTTTTCCCCTTCGAGGAAGTTCGTGTCGCCGGAGCGTTCGATCTGAACTTTCAGCAACATCTGTCGGACGATAATCTCAATATGCTTATCATTGATCTTTACGCCCTGCAGGCGATACACTTCCTGAATTTCGTTCACCAGATACGACTGCACGGCGTAGACGCCCAGAATACGGAGAATGTCGTGCGGATCGATCGATCCTTCGCACAAGCGCTCGCCCGCGCGCACGAAATCGTTGTCGTGCACCATCAAATGCTTGCCGTGCGGAACCAGATATTCGCGCGTTTCGTCCTGCTCGCCCTTAACAAGGATCTGCTGTTGGCCGCGTACAATTTTGCCGAATTCCACCGCGCCGTCGACCTCCGAAATGACGGATGGGTCGCCCGGTCGGCGCGCTTCGAACAGCTCGGCCACGCGCGGCAAACCGCCGGTGATATCGCGCGACTTGGCGATATACCTCGGAATTTTGACCAGCGAGTCACCGGACCGGAGCGCATTGCCGTCGGACACGTGTAGTTGGGCATCGGTTGGAATGCGATAGCTCGCCAGCCGTTTGCCCGCCGCGCCGATAACATGGATCGTCGGGAAGAGCGTCTTGTCGCGGTGCTCAATAATCTTTTGCTGGATAAGACCGGTTTGATCATCGATTTCCTCCCGGAAGGTGACATCTTTGATAATATGCTCAAACTGAACCGTGCCGCTGTGCTCGGACAGAATGGTGCCGGTGTACGGATCCCACTCGAAGAGCACATGCCCCTTCTTGATTTCCTGGCCGTCCGCCACAAACAAATGGGCGGCGTAGGGGAGTTTGAGACGTGTGCGTACCCGCCCCTTGACGTCGACAACATGGGCCTCACCCACTCCGTCACGACTGGTCACGATGCGAGTCATCACTTTGCCGGTTGGGCCATCGTCCTCGCGCTCAACCATGGTGACGCGCTGGAGCCGGACCGTACCGTCATACCGGGCTTCCACTCGCGACTGCTCGGCAATACGCGCGGCCGTACCACCGATATGGAAGGTACGGAGGGTCAACTGGGTTCCCGGCTCGCCGATCGACTGGGCCGCGATCACGCCGATCGCCTCGCCGATGTCGACCATTTTCATGGTTGCCAGATTTCGGCCATAACACTTGGCACAGACGCCGTACTTGGATTCGCACGTCAGCACCGAACGGATTTTGACCATGTCGATACCCGACTCTTCAATCGCCCCGGCCTCTTCTTCCTTGATTTCGTCGCCGGCCGCGATGATCAGTCTTTCATCGATCGGATCATAGACATCTTCGAGCGCGACGCGACCGAGGATGCGGTCGCGCAGGGACTCAATGATTTCTTCGCCTTCTTTCAAAGCTGAAACTTCGAGGCCCAGAATGGTGGCGCAGTCGATTTCGCGGACGATCACGTCCTGGGCCACGTCGACCAGACGACGGGTCAGGTAGCCGGCGTCGGCCGTTTTCAGAGCCGTATCGGCCAGACCCTTGCGGGCGCCGTGCGTAGAAATAAAGTATTCCTGCACGGTCAGGCCTTCGCGGAAGTTGGAAATAACGGGCGTTTCGATGATTTCGCCGACGCCACCGGTGATTTTCTTCTGCGGCTTGGCCATCAGACCGCGCATCCCGGCCAACTGACGAATCTGTTCTTTCGAACCGCGCGCGCCGGAGTCGGCCATCATAAAGATCGGGTTGAATCCCTGATCATCGGAGGCCAGATTGTTGAACATCACCTCGCCCACTTCGGCGCTGGTACGGGTCCAGGTATCGATCACCTGGTTGTATCGTTCGCCGTTGGTAATGACGCCCTTCTCGTACCGCTTCTGAATCTTGGCAACTTCCTTGCGGGCGTTGCTAATGAGATCATGCTTTTCATCGGGCACCAGCAGATCGTCGATGGAGACGGTCACGCCGGCACGAGTCGCGGACTCGAAGCCGAGGGTTTTCAGACGATCGAGAAGCGTCACCGCTTCGGGCTGGCCGCAAATCCAATAGGTGCGGGACACGATCTCTTCGAGCTTCCCTTTGCTGGCGACTTCGTTGAAATATCCAAGGGTTTTCGGCAGAACCGCATTGAAGATCAGGCGGCCGATTGTCGTGTTGAGCATTTGACCGTCGATACGCACGTTGATGAGCGCGTGCATATCAATGGCCTTGAACTCATACGCCATCATGGCCTCGTCGATCGACCTGAACGCGTGGCCGTCGCCCTTCGCGCCCGTGCGGGCCTTGGTCAGATAGTAACAGCCCAGCACGATATCCTGCGATGGAATGGCGATCGGGCGTCCCGACGACGGCACCAAAATGTTGTTGGTCGACAGCATGAGCACGCGCGCCTCAAGCTGGGCTTCAAATGACAGAGGCACATGCACGGCCATCTGGTCGCCGTCAAAGTCGGCGTTGAAGGCCGCGCAGACGAGCGGATGCAGACGGATGGCTTTCCCCTCGACCAGCACCGGATAAAAGGCCTGAATGCCCAGACGGTGCAGAGTGGGGGCGCGGTTCAGCATGACCGGATGGTCTTCGATGATTTCCTCGAGGATATCCCAGACTTCGGGTCTCTCCTTCTCGACCAATTTCTTGGCCGATTTGACCGTCTGGACATACCCCTTCTCTTCGAGCTTCTGAATAATGAACGGCTTAAACAGCTCCAGCGCCATGTTCTTGGGCAGACCGCACTGGTGCAGTTTGAGTTCGGGTCCCACCACAATTACCGAGCGGCCGGAATAGTCGACGCGCTTGCCAAGGAGGTTCTGGCGGAACCGCCCTTGCTTTCCCTTCAACAGATCGGAAAGCGATTTGAGCGGTCGCTTGGAGTCGCCGCGCACCGAGTGAGTGCGACGACCATTGTCGAACAGGGCGTCGACCGATTCCTGCAACATGCGCTTTTCGTTGCGGAGAATGACTTCGGGGGCTTGAATCTCAATAAGCTTTTTCAGACGATTATTGCGATTGATGACCCGTCGGTACAGATCGTTCAGATCGGAGGTTGCAAATCGACCGCCTTCGAGCGGCACGAGCGGGCGAAGATCCGGCGGAAGCACCGGAATGACATTCATGCACATCCACTCCGGACGATTCTGCGAATGACGGAACGATTCAAAAATCCGCAGTCGCTTAAGCATATCCTTCTTGCGCTGGACCGACGTCTCTACCCGGACTTTGGCGCGAAGCTCCGCGACCATTTCGTCTATCTCGATCTGCTTGAGCATTTCGCGAACGGCGTCGGCGCCCATTTTGGCCTTGAACTGTTTGCCGGCCTCTTCGAGCTCGTTAAACTCCTCTTCGGTGAGAACGTCGCCGACTTCGTACGAAGAATTGCCCGGATCGATCATGATGTATGATTCGTAGTAGAGAATCTTTTCGAGTTCCCGAATCGACAGGTCGAGCATGTGGCCGATGCGCGACGGGAGCGATTTGAAATACCAGATATGCGACACCGGCACGGCGAGTTCAATATGCCCCATCCGCTCGCGGCGGACCTTGGATTGAGTCACTTCCACGCCGCATCGATCGCACACGATTCCCCTGAACCGAATCCGCTTGTACTTGCCGCAATTGCACTCCCAGTCCTTCACCGGACCAAAAATACGCTCGCAGAACAAGCCGTCGCGCTCCGGTTTGAACGATCGATAATTGATCGTTTCCGGCTTGGTGACTTCTCCATACGACCAGGACAGGATGGTCTCAGGGGACGCAATCTGTATCTGAATCGCGGCGAAATCACTGGGCTTTTTCTGCGGAATTTGATTTCTCGCCAATACCTCGGCCACAGTACGCTCCTTTATTCGATACCGGCGCGCCGTTCTTGAAACGGCGCGCGGTGTTCACATTCTACTTCTCGATCAGACGCACATCCAGACCCAGGGCCTGGAGTTCTTTAATAAGGACGTTGAACGCCTCGGGATATCCCGGCTCCGGCGGATTTTCGCCCTTGACGATGGCTTCGTACACCCGACTGCGGCCGGTGACGTCATCGGACTTCACCGTCAGCATTTCCTGCAGGGTATAAGCCGCGCCGTACGCTTCGAGCGCCCAGACTTCCATTTCTCCGAATCGCTGTCCGCCGAACTGCGCTTTGCCACCCAGCGGTTGCTGAGTAACGAGCGAATACGGCCCAATCGACCGGGCGTGGATCTTGTCATCCACCAAGTGGGACAGCTTCATCATGTAGATGTAGCCGACCGTCACCGGGTTGTCGAAATTATCGCCGGTGCGGCCGTCGTATAACGGCATCTTGCCGGATTCCGGAAGCCCGGCCTTGCGCAAACTCTCCTTGATGTGCTCGATCCGTGCGCCGTCGAACACCGGCGTCGCGATATATTCACCGAGTTTCCGGGAAGCCCACCCAAGATGAGTTTCCAGAATCTGCCCGATGTTCATACGTGACGGCACGCCCAGCGGATTGAGAATCATATCCACCGGCGTTCCGGAGGCCATATACGGCATATCTTCAATCGGCACAATCCTGGA
>JBGOTX010000058.1:0-8554 GCA_041476705.1 Candidatus Zixiibacteriota bacterium | reverse complement strand
TTTTTGCCGGGGATAGATCAGATCAAGCCGACCGGCTCATTTCCTGCCACGCTGGCCATTGACACCGCCATTATTCTGGAGTGCCCAAGTCTTGACCGGGTCGGTTCGGCGGCAAAGTATTTGACCCCGAATGTGGCAGTAATAACCATAGATCATCACCGTGATTCGATGGCCTTTGGCGCGATCAACTGGGTGGACATCAGCGCCTCATCGGTCGGCGAGATGGTGGCCGACTATTTCCGGGAGATTGGATATGTGCCGAGTCAAGACGTGGCGACACAGCTGTATACGGCTATCCTGACCGACACCGGCCGATTCCGCTACCAGTCAACTTCAGCACACACGATGCGTGTTGCCGCAGATTTGATTTCAGCCGGCGCAGATCCTCGGAGCATTTGTGATCAGGTTTATTATAACATGCGTCCGACAACGATAAAACTGGTCGGCAAAGTGCTGAACGGGGTGGAATTTCACGATTTCGGCCGGATTTGCCTCTTGAGTCTGACCCGCGACATGTTCGCGGCCTCCGGAGCGGAAGATTTTGAATCCGATGGTCTGGTGGATTTCACCATGGCCAATAGAGGTGTTATTGCAGGAGTACTGCTAAAGGAAACGGTGTCGGCAGGAACGAAAGTATCTTTGCGGTCATCCAACGGTATCAATGTCGCCGAGATCGCGGCCGAATACGGCGGCGGCGGACATTTCAATGCCGCCGGATGCACCATTCCAAAACCGATGATTGAAGCCCGACGGGAAATTCTCAAGCGGCTGACGGAGGCGATGAATGCCCTCAGCTGATCTTTGGCATGGTGTTCTACCAGTGGATAAACCGTCCGGCATAACCAGTCATGATGTCGTGTCGCAGGTGCGGCATATTTTCGGCCAGCGGGGCGTGGGACACACCGGAACGCTGGACCCCCGCGCCACCGGGTTGCTGATTCTCTGTCTTGGCCGGGCGACCAAAGTGGCCCAATTTATATCGTCATTTGAAAAGACCTATGTGGCGGATATCTGCCTTGGCCGATCATCGACGACGTACGATGGTGAAGGACTTGATTACGCGATCCCGGCGGTGCCGGTGCCGGAGCTTGATGCCGTCAAGCTCACCGAATTGTTGGCCAGGTATACCGGCAAAATCCGTCAGCGGGTCCCCGCTTTTTCGGCGGTAAAGGTTCAAGGACAACCTCTGTATCGAGCCGCTCGTCGGGGTGAAGATGTAGAACCACCGGAACGGGAAGTTGAAATTACGTCACTTAGGCTTCTGTCATACCTTGCGCCGTATATGCGCATTGAATTAACCTGCGCCAAGGGAACTTACGTTCGGTCGCTGGCACACGATATTGGACAGCATCTGGGGTGCGGAGCGTACCTGGCTTCACTTCGACGCACGCACGTCGGCAGTTATTCGATCGATAAGGCGCATTCATTGCCGGAACTGGAAAAGAAACAAGCCGATGGCCGGCTGGCCGGACTCATTCTCCCGGTGGAGAAAGTTCTGAACTATGCGGCGTTCAACGTGACGGACGAATTCAGCCGGCAGGTTGTCAGCGGTCGCGCGTTGCGCGCCCCCGATCTGGTGAGTGTTGAAGGCGATTTCCACGCAGGAGATCGGGTTGTGCTCAAAGACGCCGCCGGACAGATTTTGGCTATTGGTACGGCGAGTGTCGATGCTACCGCCGTGGGCACCGATCCGAAGAAGCCGCTCTTTACCTATTTGAGGGTGCTGAATTGAGCTTCCAATTCCATAGAAATATAGAGGGCTTCAAGCGGCCCAAAACCGGCACGGTTGTGACAGTCGGCACCTTTGACGGCATACATGTGGGACACCAGGCCATTTTGTCGCGGCTGAACGGAGCGGCGACGGAAGCCGGCATTCAACCAGTTGTTGTCACGTTTCATCCGCACCCACGGGTGATCGTCACGCCGGATAAATACCCGTCGCTGTTGACGACGCTCGATGAGAAAGAGCATTTCCTGCCATGTTTTCATTCCGGCCCGGTGGTCGTGCTCGAATTCAATGCGGCGCTCAAAGAAATGTCGGCCGAGGAATTTGCGCGGCAGATTCTGGCCAGTCGCCTCGGCGTGAAGAAGCTGATAGTCGGATACGATCACGCCTTTGGAAAGAATCGCGGCGGCGGTATCGCCGATCTGAAACGAATCGGCGCACAGATGGGATTCGATGTCGAGGTCGTGGAGCCGGTCGTAGTGGAAGGCGCCCCGGTGTCGTCTTCGCGCATCCGGAGAGCGCTGACTGAAAATCGGCTTCGGGAGGCGGTACGTCTGCTGGGCCACGAATACGCCGTATTCGGAACGGTCGAGCGGGGGATAGGACTCGGACGCAAGCTGGGGTATCCCACCGCCAACGTCAACTATGGCGAACACAAACTGCTTCCATTCCCGGGCGTGTATGCCTGTCGCGTTTGCCTGGAATCGGAAGAAAAGATGGGAATGATGTTTATCGGCCATAATCATTTCAATGAGGCCAAGGCGATCACGGTCGAGGCCAACCTGTTTGATTTTGACCGGGATATCTACGATGCTGAAATCAGCGTCTATCCCACCCATTTCATCCGCGAGGGACGCAAATTTGCGTCCGCTCAGGAGTTGACCGTCCAGATGGCACAGGACAAATTGAGTGTAATGAGAATAATCGGTAAAGGAGAAACAGCATGTCAGTGACGAAGGAGATGAAGGAGACGAAGGCGAACCTGGTGACAACGTACCGCCTTCACGAGAGTGACACGGGTTCGCCCGAAGTGCAGATCGCGCTTTTGACCCAGCGAATCACCCACTTGACCGACCACATGCAGACCCACAAGAAAGATTTTCACAGCCGCCATGGACTGTTGAAACTGGTGGGACAGCGTCGGCGACTATTGGACTATTTGAAGGATCGCGACATTGAAGCCTATCGCGATATCGTGGAAAAACTTGGGCTCCGTCGGTAACCAGTAACAGGATATAGGTATGGTTCATTCAGTAGAATTTGAAATTGGCGGTCGGAAAATGACCATCGAGTGCGGCAAGATGGCCAAGCAGGCCAACGGCGCCGTGACGGTCCGGTACGCAGACTCGATGGTAATCTCCACCGTGTGCGCACAAACCGAGCCCAAAGAGGGTTTTGACTTTTTCCCTCTGACGGTCGAATATCGCGAGAAGGCGTATGCCGCGGGGAAGATTCCCGGCGGGTTCTTCAAGCGCGAGGGGCGTCCCTCGGAAAAGGAAATCCTTTCGGCGCGCATCATTGATCGGCCCATCCGGCCGCTCTTTCCGGAGGATTTTAAGGGCGAAACACAGTGCATTACGTACATCATTTCGCACGACCAGAAAAACGACACCGACATTCTCGGTTTGATCGGCACGGCGGCGGCACTGGCCGTGTCGGACGTCCCGATGACCAAGACGATCGCGGGCGTTCGGGTCGGACGGATCGACGGGCAGTTGGTGGTCAATCCGACCGTGCCCCAGCTCGAAGAGTGCGACATTTACATCACCATGGCCGGATCGTCAGATTCGATCACCATGGTAGAGGGCGGGGCGAGAGAGGTGACCGAAGAAGACCTGATCAAGGCGATGACCTTTGGTCATGAGTACATCAAGCAGATCGTGGCAAAGATCGACGAGCTGGCCAAAAAGTGCGGCAAGCCGAAATTTACCTATACCCCAGTCGTGATCGATGCGGCGTTGGTGGCGCGGGTGAAGGGACTGGTCGGCGGCAAACTGGCCGAGTTCAATCGGATCGCCGACAAGGACACGCGCCGCGATCAGAAGAAACAACTCGAGAAATCGATTCAGGAAGCCCTGGCCACCGATTTCCCGGACAAAAAGAGCGCAATCGGCAAAGCTTTCCATGATCTGGATTCAGAAGCAATGCGCACCATGATTTTGTCCGAGGGAAAGCGGATCGACGGTCGCGGCATGGACGAGGTTCGCGAAATCACGTGCGAGGTCGGCATTCTGCCGCGCGCTCATGGTTCGGCCTTGTTTACCCGTGGCCAGACGCAGGCGCTGGTGGCGGTAACGCTCGGCACCAAGATGGACGAACAGCGGTTGGACGAGCTCGAGGGCGAGTCGACCAAGAGCTATATGCTCCATTACAACTTCCCGCCGTTCAGCACCGGCGAGACCAAGCCGATTCGCGGAACCAGCCGTCGCGAGATCGGTCACGGCGCGCTAGCCGAGCGGGCCATCCTGCCGGTCATCCCCGCTGAGACCAGTTTCCCGTATACGGTTCGGGTGGTTTCGGACGTCCTGGAATCTAACGGGTCGTCATCGATGGCCTCCGTCTGTGGAACATCGCTGGCCATGATGGACTGCGGCGTGCCGATCAAGACCGCCATTGCCGGCATTGCCATGGGACTGATCAAATCCGACAGCAAGCTCGCGATCCTGACCGACATCCTCGGTGACGAGGATCATTTCGGTGATATGGATTTCAAAGTTGCCGGTTCATCGACCGGTATAACGGCGATCCAGATGGACATCAAAATCACCGGCCTGGATATCGAAACGATGCGCCAGGCGCTCGATCGCGCCCGCAAGGCCCGCCTGCATATTCTTGACAAGATGAATCAGACGATCTCGCGTCACCGCGATCAACTCTCCGAGTTCGCGCCGCGAATCATCACCATCAAGATCAATCCGGCCAAGATCGGCGAGTTGATTGGTCCCGGTGGCAAGATCATTCGGGCGATTTGCGAGGAAACCGGCGCCAAGATCGATATTGAAGACGATGGCACGGTTCTCATTGCCACGGTTGACGGCGACGCGGGACGCGCGGCGCTGGCCCGCGTTCAGGAGATCGTGGCCGAACCGGAAATGGGCAAAGTGTACAACGGTATCGTCCGTCGCACCACCGATTTCGGCGCCTTTGTCGAAATCATGCCCGGCACCGACGGCTTGGTTCATATCTCCGAGCTTGACACCAACCGGGTAAGACGAGTTGAAGATGTGGTCAGAGTCGGCGATCGGATCGATGTCAAAGTCATCAATATCGATGGCGACGGCAAAGTCCGCCTTTCGCGCAAGGTGCTTTTGGGCGCCACGGCTCCGACGCCCGCCAACGGCGGCCAGGACTCCGACAACTGATGCGCCATCAGCGTGTCGAGTCCTCCTCGGGTGTGTTTGAAAAAACCACCCTGCCTAACGGTATCCGCGTAATCAGCGAACGGTTTCCCGCCGTTCGCTCGATTTCGCTGGGGGTGTGGATCGATGTCGGCTCCCGGAACGAGCCGGATAAGCTGGCAGGAGTCTGCCATTTCATTGAACATATGATCTTTAAGGGAACCAAGAAGCGCTCGGCCCGCGAATTGGCTTCGGCGCTTGAATCAATAGGCGGTTCACTGAACGGCTTCACCTCGCGCGAGCACACCTGTTTTACGGCGCGCGTGACCGACGAGTATCTGACCGAGGCAATCGACGTTTTAGCCGATATGTCCTGCCATGCGACCATGAAACAGTCCGATATGGTCAAGGAAAAGCAGGTGATCAGCGAGGAAATCAAGGAGTCGATCGACAACCCGTCCGATTTCATTCACGATCTGTTCCAGATGACGTATTGGGGCGAGCATCCGCTCGGACGCCCGATCATGGGGACGCAGAAATCAATCGGTGCTCTACGGCGGGCGGACATGCTCAACTTCGTGCGGGATCATTACCACACCGGCGGGGTGGTGGTCTCGGCCGCGGGAGCGGTATCACACCGCGACCTGGTGAAACTGGTCGAGAAGAAATTCCGCTTTGGCAGAGGCGAAATTCCCGCTCCCCGGCGGTTGATTGCGCCGACCCATACTCGTTCGACCATTCAGACGAATGACGGCCGTCAAACCCACTTCTGCATGGGCTTTCCCGGAGTCGCCTATGACACGCCGGAGCGCATGGCAACTCTCGCCATGAGTTCCTATCTGGGTGGCGGCATGTCATCCGTGCTGTTTCATCGTATCAGGGAGACCAGCGGCCTGGCGTATACGGTGTTCACGTTCACCGATTTCTACCGCGATGGCGGCCTGTTCGGCGTCTATCTCGGCACCGACAAGACGCATCTGCGTCGCGCCTTCGATATCATCATGGCCGAGAGCCGGAAGTTGAAAAAGACGCTCTTGTCATCGAGCGAACTCGACAAGATCAAAGCGCAAATCCGGGGACAGATTATCCTGAGTATGGAGTCAAGTTCCAATCGAATGAACCGGATCGCCCGCTTTGAACTGATGCTGGGTCGATACCAGACCTATCGCGAATCGCTTAAAGAGGTTGACCGGGTCACGCCGGCGCGGGTTCGCGAAATGGCCAACCGCTTGTTCGATGAAAAGCAGATGGCCATAACGGTGCTTGGTCCTGCGGAGAAGAACCTCTTCTCCGATGTCATCTGAGACAAGCCGATGCCTGCCGAGCCGGCTCCATTTCCGTTCATCCTGACAATTCACAAGATCAGACCGGGCGGCTGGTCTGATCATACTTGTCTGCGACCCCGGCAGGTTGCGTCAATTCTGACTGCCTTGAGCGACTGCGGATACCGCTTTGTCGATCTCCAATCGTTCGCGGCCAATCCTCAGCCGAATCAGGTGGCCATCACACAGGACGACGGATACGCCCATCTGGTTGATTCTCTGCCCACGCTTTGCGATCGGTTCGGTATCAGGCCGACCGTGTTCGTCCCGACCGCATTCATAGGAAAGAAAAACAAGTGGGATTACTCAAGCGTCTTTCATTCAGAGTACCATCTGGACAGTCGCCAGATGCGCCAGCTGTCGGCATGCGGAGTCGAGTTCGGGTCACACGGTCATCGACATCGCGCTCTTACGCAGATGACGGACGACGAATTAGCGTCGGACCTAAGGCAGTCAAAAGAAATTCTGGAGGATATTACCAGACTGCCGGTCAGATCGATAAGCTATCCGTTCGGGCGGTGTGACGGTCGGGTGGTTCGAGCCGCCCTTTCGGCCGGATATACTTCCGGCTTCGGCACGCAGTGGCCGGAAGAAGGCCAGGAAAAGATGATTGTTGGACGCTGTAGCTTGTACGCCTGGGACACCCCGTTCTCGGTTCTGCAGAAAGCGGGGGGAAGGTGGCAGAAGATCGAAAAAACGAAAAGTGCGATTGCAAGCTGGTTGTCGGGGGGGACCGCTATCTTTCAGCGGATTCGGCCGACAAATTGATCCAGTCCTGAATTTGATTGCCGAAAAACTCCAAAGGCGATACCTTTCCGGTCTATAGGCAGGAGACAACCGACGATGGATACTCGCGAACAAAGCGGCCGAAAATACGATTTCAAGCAGGTCGAGCAGAAATGGCAGGAGCGCTGGAGCGCCGAACGGCTCTACCAGGCCCCGGAGCGCCCTGATCACCACAACAAATTTTACATGCTGGTGATGTTCGCCTATCCCTCCGGCGACATTCACATGGGGCATTTCCGAAATTATATCATCGGTGACGCGGTGGCCCGACGGCAGATGATGCTAGGTAAGCAGGTGATTCACCCGTTTGGCTGGGATGCGTTCGGCCTGCCGGCCGAGCGCGCGGCTATCCAAAGAGGTATCCACCCCGAAGATTGGACCCTGAGTAATATCAAGGTATCAAAGGAGACACTCCAGAAAGTCGGCATTTCATTCGACTGGTCGCGCGAAGTCGTCAGCTGTCTGCCGGATTATTACAAATGGACCCAGTGGATGTTCATCCAGCTTTTCAAGAAGGGGCTGGCCTACCGCCAGCGCGGTTTCGTCAACTGGTGCCCCGAGGATAAGACCGTGCTGGCCAATGAGCAGGTCAAAGAAGGGCGTTGTGAGCGATGCGGGACACTGGTCGAGAAGAAGGACCAGATCCAATGGTATTTCAAGATTACCGCATATGCCGACCGCCTGATAGACGATTTAGACAAACTCCCCGGCTGGCCGGAAAATGTCAAGACCATGCAACGGGAGTGGATTGGCCGCTCCCACGGACTCGAAATCGACTTTACCATCGAAGCGACGGGGGAGAAGATACCGGTTTTCACCACCCGTCCGGATACCGTTTACGGTGTCACGTTCATGGCTATCGCCCCCGAGGCGGAAATCCTGTCGCGGCTGAAGCTGACGCCTGAGTATGCGGCCAAAGTCGGCGACTACAAGCAGGTCGCCCTTCGGCGCACAGAGATCGAGCGGGCGGCCGTTACCCGTGAGAAAGACGGCATTTTCACCGGCCAATACGCGATCAACCCCTATAGCGGCGAGAAAGTCCAGCTGTGGGTGGCCGACTATGTACTGGCCGGGTACGGCACCGGCGTGGTCATGGGAGTCCCGGCACACGACACCCGTGATTTTGCCTTCGCCAAAAAGTACAATATCCCCATCAAGGTGGTCATTCACCCCGACATGAAGACGACACTCAATGCCAACACCATGCCCGACGCCTTTGTGGACTACGGCCCGATGATCAATTCCGGCCCATTCGACGGGAAGGCCGGAGATGCGGCGATTACTGCCGTGAGTGACTACGCTGAACAGAAACGACTTGGGCGCCGCAAGGTGAACTATAAGTTGAAGGACTGGTCGATCTCCCGCCAGCGGTACTGGGGATG
>JBGOTX010000057.1:0-8559 GCA_041476705.1 Candidatus Zixiibacteriota bacterium | reverse complement strand
GTCGGTCCAGAGCGCCATTACACTTTCTCCGACTCGCTCTTGCCGAGCAGTCCCGAAGGCCGGAACAGCAGGATCAAAATAAGAATGGAAAAGGCGATGGCATCACGGAAGGTCGACGAAATATACCCGGTAACAAAAGTCTCGGTCAGTCCGATGATCAATCCGCCCAGCGCCGCGCCGGCCAGATTACCGATCCCGCCGAGCACCGCCGCGACAAAGGCCTTGAGGCCGGGATACACCCCCATCAGCGGATCGACCTTGGAATAGATCGAGGCGTACAGAATCGCCGCGGCCGCGGCCAAGCTCGATCCAAGCACAAACGTGAACGACACGACTGTATCGATATTGATCCCCATCAAACTGGCGGCGGAGATATTATACGATACGGCGCGCATGGCGGTGCCGATTCTGGTCTTGAACACGATAAACCTCAGCAGAAGCATCAAAACAATCGCCGTCACAATCACCACCACGGTATTGGAACTCACTTCAATACCGCCACCTTTGAACACACTGACCGAGGGAAACAGCGTGGGGAATCGCTTGGGGTCGGGGCCAAACACCAACTGGCCGCCAAACTCAAGAAAGAGAGATACCCCGATCGCAGTAATCAGCACCGTTAATTTGGAGCGTTGGCGGAGCGGCCGATAGGCGAGTTTTTCGATTGTCACGCCAAGCGTGGCGCAACTCAGCATGGCGATCAACAGAACCACCGGTCCGGCGATGGCTAGATTCCCGCCGGTCCACGGAATGACATACGGCGCCACATAGTAACCGACGAACGCCCCCACCATGAAAACATCGGAGTGGGCGAAGTTGATAAAACGAAGAATGCCGTAGACCATGGTATAACCCAGCGCGATCAGGGCGTAGATCGCGCCGAGAGACACACCATTGATGATTTGCTGGATGAATTCGCTCATGGTCCGGGTGTCAAGATACGGTCTTATGCACAGAGGCCCAAAGAGATTTCCCGTCTCTTTGGGCCGGGCCGGTAATCAGGCAAGTGGTATCAACCTGAAGCACTGGTCTCAGGGCTGAACCGTTTCGCGCCAGAACTGTTTGCCGTGGTCAATAGCGATGATTACCACCGACTTGCGGGCGTTGCGGTCCGCATCGATGGTGGTCTTACCCGCGACACCGGGAAAATCCTTTGTTGCCGCGAGGGCGTCGCGAATCTTGGCCTTGTCGACACTACCGGCCCGCTTGATCGCATCGAACACGATCATACCCGCATCGTATCCAAGGGCCGCCATCGCATCCGGGGTCTGATTGTCGTACTGACTGCGGTATTTCTTGACGAAATTCTGCACGATGGAAGCGGTGTCATCGGCCGAATAATGATTGGTGAAATAAGTGCCATTCATGGCGTCGCCGCCGATTTCGATCAGCCGATCGGAATCCCAACCGTCCCCGCCGAAGAACGGCATGGTCATATTCAATTCGCGGGCCTGTCGGACAATCAACGCCGACTCGGTATAATACCCCGGCACGAACACCGCTTCGGGATTTGTGGCCTTCAGCGCGGTGAGTTGGGCCTTGAAATCGTTGTCGCCTTCGCTGTACGCCTGCGTGCCAATCACCTGTCCGCCGAGTTTGGTAAAGGTGGCCTCAAAGTATTGGGCGAGGCCGACGCTGTAGTCGTTTTTGACATCCTTCAAAATGGCGGCTTTGCGCAGTCCGAGCGAGTTGTACGCGAACCGGGCGAGGACTTCACCCTGGAACGGATCGATAAAGCAGACGCGGAAGATATAATCCCCCTTCTTGGTGACTTCCGGATTGGTCGAACCCGGAGAAACCATCGGCACCTTGTTTTCCTGGCAGATGGGGGCGGCGGCCAGACTTCGCGATGAAGCTATTTCGCCGATGAGGGTGACCACATTATCGCGCGTGATCAGCTTGGTCGCGGCCAGAGCCGCTTCTTCCGGCTTGGACTGCGTGTCCTCGGTAATCAGCTTGATTTTCTTCCCCAGCACGCCACCGGCGGCGTTGGTTTCTTCGACCGCCATGATGATTCCGCGATGGGTCGAGATGCCGAAAGTGGCGGTGGTGCCGGTCAGCGAAGAGTATTCGCCGATCAGAATTTCATTGGCGTCGGCCGACGAACCGCTCTTGCCGCACCCGGCCGCCAACACTAATAGCGCCAGGATGGCGACTGCCGCGAATAGTCTTTTCATCTGTGGTTTTCCTCTTAATCGGGACTGAGCTTTTGGGCGAAGATAGGGTCTTCCCTCGGCTGTTGTCAAGTCTATAAGGGGTAAGAGAATACGTCCAAGGAGACTGCACTTTACTCCCGCCTTGCATTGCCGGCTGTAATAATGTAAATTAACAATACATTTTTTCTAAAAGATGAATCAACATTCCGGCGAAAAGCGAGACGACGTTACCAAAACGTTTGCCACCGGCCCGCTCGGGCCGGTACTGGGCAGATATAGGATTCAGCATAAGCTCGGATCAGGGGGGATGGGGGATGTCTATGCGGCGTTGGACACCGATCTCGACCGGCTGATTGCCATAAAAGTCCTCCCGCCGATTTACACCAGCAATCCGGAATTCAAAGCCCGGCTACTGCGCGAGGCCAAAGCGGCCGCCCGACTGCATCATCCCAACATCGTGACGGTCTACGAAGTGGGAGAGCTGGGCGGCACGGCGTATATCGCTCTCGAATTGGTCGATGGCGTCACTTTGAAGGAAACCCTCAAAGATGGTCCGCCCGAACTATTGCAGGTGCTGGACTGGACCTGTCAGATTGCGGATGGATTGGCCGAGGCCCACGCCGCCGGAATTATTCACCGGGACATCAAACCCTCCAATATCAAATTGGACAAAAAGGGGTGTATCCGCATTCTCGACTTTGGACTTGCCAAATCGCAGGATGCCGATCAACTCACTCAGGCCGGATCTACCCTTGGCACTGCCGGATACATGGCGCCGGAGCAGGTGCGAGGGGAAGCAGTGGATTACCGGGCGGATGTGTTTTCACTTGGCGTCGTGTTATATGAACTTCTCACCGGTACATCACCCTTCGTGCGCGACAATGCGCCGGCCACTATGTACGCGATCGTCCACTCCGACCCCGCTCCTCTCAATACCTGTCGCGCCGGCATTCCCTCGCTGTTACAGATGGTGGTGGACCGGGCTTTGGCCAAGTCGGAAGATGCCCGGTATCAGACAGTCGCCGAAATGGGCAAAGACCTTCGCAAAGTCCTGACCGATCTGACTGACGGTGCGGTTTCCTCGAGTCAGCCCACGGGCGCTTCAATAGCCGTCCTTCCTTTTGCCGATATGAGCCCGCAGAAAGATCAGGAATATTTTTGCGACGGTATCGCCGAGGAAATTATCAACGCCCTGACGCGCGTGCAGGGGCTTCGCGTGGTATCGCGCACGTCGGCCTTCCAGTTCAAGGGGAAAGCTCTCGACGTTCGGGATATCGGACTCCGGCTGGGGGTGACGGCGGTGCTTGAAGGGAGTGTCCGGAAATCCGGTGAAAAGCTCCGGGTCAACGCCCAGCTTATCAATGTCGCCGACGGCATGCACCTCTGGTCTGAAAAATATGATCGCGACACCTCCGATCTGTTCGAGATACAGGACGATATCGCGCGCACCATTGTCGATACGCTGACCAGCAGACTGGTGGGCCGCTCGACCACACTGGTGCGGCAAACGACGACCAACCTCGAAGCATACAACTTGTACTTGCAGGGGCGTTTTCTGTGGAATCAGCGCACTCACACCGGCCTGACCAGAGCTCTCGAATGTTTTGAGAAGGCGCTGGAGCTCGATAAAGAGTATGTGCTGGCGTATGTCGGTCTGGCCGATGCCCTGTTCATTTTGTTCGCCTATAACTTTGTTGATCCGCACACGGCGGTGCCGCGCGCTCGTGCGGCGGCCGAAACCGCGCTCCGGCTGGACGAAAGATCGGCCGAGGCATACACCGCGCTGGCCGGAATCCAGGCCTACCATGACTGGGACTGGAAAACGGCGGAGCAGTCGTTTCTGAAGGCGCTGGAACTCAACCCCGGATATGCCACCGCCCAGCATTGGTACGCCGAACTACTGGCTCTGACCGGCCGATTCGACCAGTCGGAAGCCCGATTTCTCAAGGCGCTTGAAGTCGATCCCTTGTCCTATATCATCAATACTATGTACGGTTGCTTTCAGTACCGGTACGGTCAGATCGACAAAGCGATTGAGCGGCTTTCCAATGTCGTAAACCTCGACTCCCATATCGATGTCACCCTGGCTTGGTTGGGATTCGCCCTGCTTGATGTCGGGCGAAAAGAGGAAGCTCTCTCAATGCTGGACAGGTGTGTTGAAATTACCGGCCGCAACCCGTATGCAATCGGCATGCGCGGGCATGGCCGGGCGCTGGTCGGTGATCTCGAGGCCACTCGAAAAGCGTTTGATGAACTGAAAGCCATGCCCCCCTCGACCTGGATTCCGCCAACAATCCTCGGTGTGCTGGCCTGGGACCTCGATTTGCACAGCGAGGCATACCGATGGTTTCTTATGGCCAGGACGGTACGCGATACCGAAATGGTCTTCTTAGTACTCCCTCAGTATCGTGAGCTTCAAAAAGACCCGCAGGTGAAGGCGTTTATCGACGCTATCGGCCTGACAACCTGACCCGATTATTTCACCGCTCGCGCGCGATTCCAGTAGAAATACGAGGCGGCATCGGGCAGGGTAAGAAAATGCTCAATTTCAACCCCCGCCGCCTTCAACTGCTCCGGTGTGGCGAAACCTTGCGCGATCAGATCCGGGCCGCTGGTTTCGAGAATGAGTAGCGCATTTCGAATCCATAGCTCGAAAGTTTCCAGCCCGGCATAATGAAATTCCGGATGGAGTGATAATTCAACCCGATCGAATCCGCCGCTCCGAAACAGGGTTAGCAGTTTACGACCAACATAGGCGTCGCCGCCGAGCATACCCTGCACTTTGCCGAACTTCGTCCACAGTTCGTTCCAGACCGGGCAGTCGGGATAGAGTTGGAAGACGGCAATATCATTTTCCTGTACGCACACCCGCCCGCCCGGTTTGAGGACACGGTACATTTCACGGACGACTGATTGCGCATCGGCCACATGTTCCAGCAGGTATCGGCAGTAGACGACATCAAAAGTGTTGTCAGCAAACGGCAGAGCGTGGGCGTCCCCTCGAATAAACTCAAGATTGGGCCGCCCGACACTGACTTTGGCCAACTGTTGCGGCGAGTATTCAATGCCGACCACCCGCCCGTGCGCCGCGATTTCAGCGGCCTGCGATGCCAGAATGCCAAGTCCGCTTCCGACTTCGAGAACATAGTCATGCGGCGACAGCTGCAAGAAGTTCAGAAACGGAGGATTGGTCAGCTCGTTCAGTTTGCGGAGACGCTCTTGTTCGGCCGCGTCGGTGCCGTGTACATATTTTGACATACGGACCCGGATAGTCTTGAGAGTCGAGACTAATATATGCTGATATACAAAAGGGTCAACCGCGCGGTGGCAGGTCACTTAGACGTTTGTGCGGCTGAGATACCGTAGTCCCGTTGCCGTTGGTGTCGACCAAGCCGTCTTTTAGCTTGAAAATCCGCTCGGTCTGTTTGGCCAGATTAACGTCGTGAGTGATGATAATGATGGTTTTCCCGGCGCGATGCAGTTCCCGGAAAAGCCCGAAAATCTCCGACCCGGATTTCGTATCAAGGTTTCCGGTCGGTTCGTCGGCGAGAATTATCTCCGGCTCGTTGGCCAGAGCGCGGGCGATTGCCACTCTCTGCATTTCGCCGCCGGACATTTCAGTCGGCTTATTGGCCAGTTTGTCTCCGAGACCGACCCGGTTGAGCAATTCGATCACCCGTTCCTTGCGTTTGCGGGAGTTTGCTTTGGCGAACAGCAGAGGCACCTCGACATTTTCATACGCCGTGGCATAGGGGAGCAGGTTGAACGCCTGAAAGACAAACCCGATCCGCTGGTTGCGGATATCGGCGAGTTGATTGGCGCTGAGCGTATTGACCATTTGTCCGTCGAGGTGGTATTCGCCCTCGGTGGGGATGTCCAGACACCCGATGATATTCATCATCGTTGACTTGCCCGACCCGGACGGGCCGACAATGGCCATAAACTCACCCGACTGGATGTCGCAGTCTATCCCCTTTAGGGCATCGAACGTCACTTTGCCCGTCGTGTAGGTCTTTCTGATTCGATTCATCTGAATAATGGGCGTCATATCCTAAACTCCACACATGATGTTATTCGTACCTGAGCGATTCCACCGGTCTGACCGAGGCGGCCTTGAGCGCGGGGAAGAATCCCGACACCAGTCCCATGAGGCCGAGGATCGCCACGACCGACAGGCCGATTTCGAGGGAGATGGTCGGCCTCCCCATGAAATCAAGCACGTCGGATTTGATCGGAATCCGCTTGAACGCCTCGGTGGCGCCGATGCTGATCGCCATTCCCAGAAATCCGCCGGTAAATGTGATGATCAATGCCTCGATCAAAAACTGGGTAAGGATATACGCCCGCCGCGCTCCGACCGCCATCTTGATACCGATTTCACGGGTCCGCTCCTTGATCGAGACATACATGATATTGGCCACCCCGACGCTGGCAATGAGCAGGGTCAGTCCACCGATAATGCCGAGAAAGATCTTGATCCCCAAAAGAATATTATCCATCTCGCGGTTACTTTCGGCCACGTCCCAAATCGAAAGCGCCCGCTCATCCTTCGGGTCAAACCGGTACTTGGCCCCCAGCGCTTCCTTCACCGTCTGTTCGGCCTGTTTCATCTGAGAGACCTGGCGCGGGCGATAGATGATGTTATCGAGATATGGGTCGCCGAACACCGCCTGAAAAGTCGTGGCCGGCACGGTTAGTTTGTCCTGGTCCGGCCCGCTGTACGAATTCATCTGCATTTTGTGAATCTGCACGCCGCCCACCATGAAGGGAATTCCCTGCACAAGAACAGTCTTGCCGATCGGGTCTTCGGCGCCGAACAATCGGTCTTTGAGGGCATCCCCCAGAAACGCCACCCGGCGTTTCAGTTGAATGTCGGCATCGTTGACCATACGGCCGCCCGATTGCGCGATATGATTGCGCAGGAATTCGTAGTTGGCCGTCACGCCATTGACATGCTCACTCACTACTTTGTCTTTGTATTTGAGCGTAACCCCCCAGCGATGGTACTCGCCGCCGACTTCGTCAAGTTCGGGCACGCGCGACTTGAGGAATTGGATATCTTCGGGCAGGAAGTGTATCTGACGGCCGCGGCCGAGTCCCTTGTACGGCAGACTCGTTGAGCCCGGCCAGAGGATGGCTATCCGATCGCCCATCCCTTTGCTGTTGATCATCAGTTGGTGATGAAGCCCCTCGCCGAAGCCGAGCAGGAGCATGATTGAAATCGTGCCCCAGCAGAGGGCAATAATCGTAAGCGCAATCCGCTTCTTCTGTTTGCGGAAATCCCGCACAAACACGTTGTAGATGGTTGACCACTGCATGGCTCAGAACAACTTCAGCGCTTGTACCGGTTGAAGACTGGCGGCGCGACGGGCAGGGAAAATGCCCGCAATGACGCCGATTACTCCCAGAAGCAACGTAACCAGCACGCCGCCCCAGAGATTGATCGTGGGCACGCCGATGTAATCCTCGAAATGAAGGAGCGGGACCAGCTTGACGATCAGAGCTGCGAATCCGAAACCCAGGAGGCCGCCCACACAGGTGATCATCAGGGTCTCGACCAAAAACTGCGTCAGGACATAACTCTTGCGGGCGCCCAGTGCCATCTTGATGCCGATCTCCTTGGTCCGCTCTTCCAGCACGACATTCATGATATTGGACACGCCGATCCCGCCGGTGATAAGGGTGGCCACGCCGATACCCACCAGAAAATACTGGAACGCGAGGAAAAACGTCTTGATAAACGCTATCCCCTCGGTAGTATCCCACACGGAGAGCGCTTCCTTGTCAGTCGGATCAAATCGATATTTCGCCCCAAGAATCGAGAGAATCTCGCTTCGCGTCGTGGCCATCACTTGGTCGAGCTTGCACTGCACGACGAAATCATTCAGATACCGATTGGAGTACATGGCCGTAAAGGTCGAGGCAGGGATATACCCCTTGCGGGAATCGCGGCCGTTGTAGGAAGAGTCCTGCTTTTTCGCCTTCATCACGCCGACAACGGTGAACGGAACGCCGTTGATGAGTATCGTCTGCCCGACGGCGCTGGTATCAGGGAATAAATCCTTTTTCAAAAGATCGCCGATAAACACTACCCGCCGCCGCTCGGCCTGGTCGACATCGTTGAGAAACCGGGAGCCCTCTGCCGGTATCAGGTTTCGCATGTCGCCGAATTCCGGCCACACTCCGCAGATATTTCGCAACTGCACGTTCTTACCGACTTTCATCGTGCAATTCCACTTGGAATATTCCGGGGAGATGGAATTGATGGTCATCGCGCGGGTCTTGATGAGCGAAACGTCGTCTTCCGTAAAATTGATCCGGCGCCCGCGCGGAAGCCCCTTGAATTCCTTGGACGTCACCCCCGGCCAGTAAATGGCGATATTTTCTCCCAGCCCTTTCTGGG
>JBGOTX010000056.1:0-8620 GCA_041476705.1 Candidatus Zixiibacteriota bacterium | reverse complement strand
CTTCTCCCGCGAGCGCCGGACCACGCTTTCGACCGGGTACGGGAAATATTCGATCAACGGCAAACTGGCGAGCGATATGTCCAAGCAGACGATCAATTACTCGTCCGGCCTGGTCGATGGCCGCTGGCTGTATGGCGGCCGGTTCTCGCGGCAGTCGAGCGGCGGGTACCGGTATAACAGCTGGTACGAGGGGTGGTCTTACTACCTGTCGGTCGCCCGACTCGACCCGAAGATGTCAACCGAATTTCACGTCTACGGCGGCCCGATGCGGATGCACCTGGCATATCTGGGCGATTCGCTAGCTGCGCTGGCTACTGATCGTCGTGTCAACCCGCTCACCTATAGCAACGAAACCGACAATTTCAATCAGCCGCATTATCAACTGCACAATATCTGGAAAATCAGCGACCGGGCTACGCTCAGCAACACGCTGTATTACATCCGTGGTAAAGGGTATTACGAGCAGTTGAAAAACAAGCAATACTATTCAGATTACAATATCGCGCCATCGTTTGTCGATGACTCTGTTTCCGGCGTGAAATACGCAACCGGCGATATCGTGCGCCAGCAGTGGGTATACAAAAATCAGATCGGGTGGAATCCGCGCCTCGATATCGATCACGCCCGCGGCTCACACGCGATCGGCGGATCATTCTACTACTTTGATTCCGATCACTGGGGGCAGGCGGTCTGGGGGGAACATCTGAGCGGCAAGCTCGACCCGCGCCAGAGGTATTACCAGTATTTCGGCAAGAAATATGTCGCGTCGATTTTCGGGCAGGAGATTTACAAGCTGTCGCCCCGGTTCACCTCCCAGGTGACCGCACAGTTCCGGTATCAGCGATACAAGTTCAATCAGGATAAGATGGGCGCATTCAAGGGGTACGCCTATGATCTGGACTGGTTATTCTTTTCGCCCCGGGTCGGCCTGACCTATCGCATCAACGAGGCCGCCAGCTTATTCGGCAATATCGCCGTGTCATCGCGCACCCCCTCCGATGCCGACATTTACGATGCCGGCGATCCGTACGCGTTCCCGTCGCTGAATATCCGGAGCACGTCTGTTTCCACTTCCGGCGACACGACCTATGTATTCGGCGATCCTACCGCAAAATCCGAGCGGGTGTACGATTTTGAGATCGGCGGCACTTTCACCAAGCCGCGTTGGAATGGAAGCGCCACGCTCTACTGGATGGATTTCCGAAATGAGATCATTCAATTCGGCGGCGTGAACCAAAACACCGGCATTCCCTTCACTTCCAACGCCGATCGTTCGGTGCACGCGGGAGTGGAACTGTCGGCAAGCGTGAAACCCACCGAACATCTGACTCTCAGCGGCAACGGGGCGTATAATTATCTGCGGATCAAGAAGTATGTGGCGAGTTTGCCAATCTACGATGCCGACTACAACGAGATCGGGCGCGTGGGAGAGAATTTCGCGGGCAAAACAATCGCCGGATTTCCGATCATGCTCGGCAACCTGCTGGCCGATTACAATACCGACCGATTCCGCCTGACCTACCGACTTCGGCTGGTAGGATCGCAGTATATGGAATTGCGCAATCTCGATTCGCTGAAAATTCCGAGTTATATGTCATCGTCAATATCCGGCGAATACCGGGTTCGCCAATTCCTGGGTCTTGGCACGCTTTCTGTATCACTTCGGGTCGACAATCTGTTTAATCGGAAGTTCAGAACTTCGGGGTACGGCTGGAACGATTTTGGTCAGGCGACGCCGAGCGGCCCGATTGTTCTTGACAACGGCGCCGAATATTTTGTGAACGCCGAGCGGTCGATATACGGGGAGCTGAAATTGGAGATGTTCTAGCGACTTATGCACCTGATCGACTACAGCATCATCATCGCCTACCTGATCGGCCTGCTGTATCTGGGATTCCGTCAGCGGATGGCGGATTCAACTTCCGCCGGCGAGCTGATTCTGGCCGGGCGGCATCTCACCATGCCGGCGTTTGCATTGAGTTTGGTGTCGACCTGGTATGGCGGCATTCTTGGGGTGGGGGAGTACTCGTACCGTTTCGGGCTTTCCAACTGGCTTGTTTTCGGTCTTCCGTATTATCTGGCGGCGGCGCTCTTTGCCGTCTTTCTCGCCAAGAAGGCGCGTCAGTCCGAAGTGCTGACCATCCCGGAGCGTCTTGGGCAGGTGTATGACAATCGAACGGCGGTGCTGGGCGGTATCATCATTTATCTGATCACGGTCCCCGGAGCGTACGTGTTGTCGATCGGGGTGCTGTGCGAGCAAATTCTCGGTATTCCGTTCTGGGTGGGGGTGGTCGGCGGGTCGTTCTTCTCGATTGTGTATGTGTATCTGGGCGGGTTTTCATCGGTCGTCCGCACGGACATTTTCCAGACCATCTGCATGTTCCTTGGATTTGTCGTCCTGTTTGTGTATCTGGTTATGCAGTACGGCGGATATGAGTTCCTGCAGTCACATCTGCCTGAAAATCATCTGACCTGGAATGGTGGGAGATCGGGGTGGTATATCGCCACCTGGTATGTGATCGCGCTGATGACTCTGGCCGAGCCGGCTTTTTTTCAGCGTTGTTGCGCCGCAAAAAATCCCTCGGCGGCCCGGAACGGCATCTTTTTGTCCATCGCGATGTGGGCCTGTTTCGATTTTCTCACCACCAGTTGCGGCCTGTATGCCCGGGCGCTTCTGCCGAATCTGGCCGATCCGGTGTCATCGTTTCCCGCCCTGGCCATGCACCTGTTGCCCGCCGGAATTCTGGGGCTTTTTGTCCTAGGGATGGTGACCACCGTGCAGTCGACCGTCGATTCGTATTTCTTTATCAGCGCCTCGACGTTCGCACATGATATTGTCGGGCGCATCAAGCGTTTGAATGGAAGGGAGCTGGTTCGGTTTACCCGAATCGGCCTTATCCTCTCCGCGATTGTGGCGGTGGCGTTTGTGTTCATCTTTCGAAGTGTGGTCGATATCTGGTACGCATTCGGAAGTATCGCCACGCCGGCGCTGATCGCACCGGTTTTCTTCTCATTGGTGGGGAAGCGTCGCCCCCCGGCCCGGATCGTGTTCTGGACGATTATCGTCTCGGGCTCGATTTCTCTGGTCTGGTACCTGTCGCAGTACTGGAACGGCGGCGACTTCTGGTTCGGCCTCGCCCCGATATTCCCGGGGTTGGTTGTGTCGCTGGGAGTGTTCGGAATTACGGCGAGAAAGTAGGTCAAGCGCCCTGGCGCTTGACAGCGAGACAGAATGGGTGTCAAGCCGCAGGCGGCTTGACCTACAAAGACCTAGTCCCGGTTTGGCCGGCGACTCAGCCACCCATTAATCGCGCCCTGCCATTCCTCACCCGCATTGCGATCGATTTCCGCCATCTCACGGACCTTGTCGTTGGCTTCGGGTCGCAGAGCGGTCCGTGTGTAGGTGACATACACGGCCGCGTGATACGCGCCCTGTCGGGATACCTGTATGTCGATCATGGTCACCAAAGTTTCCGGAACGAAATAGACGTATTGAATATGCCCGGCTTCGAGATCAAATGCGGTATTCACCCAGGTGGCGTGAAGATCGCTCTGATGGGTGGCGAATACCATACCGGGTACATCGGCAACCGGATCCGGATACAGAAACCGCGGTTTCCAATAGTCTCCGGCCCATACGCGCTCGGCGTGAGCGCCGAATAGCGGCACGACGATATTGTACGCCCCTCTGGCGATAAATGCGAACTCGGATCGGATGCGTTCCAGTCCGGCCGCGGCTTCCGACACCACCGTTGATTCGTGGCGGTCGGCGGCGGCTTGGTCCACTGTTTGGTGTGAAGTTGTCATAACTAACGTTCCTTCAAATGATGGGCGTGCTGGGCCTTGAGGATCAGGCCGTATATTTTTCTGAGTTGCTCAATCTCGGCCAGCGTCTCCTTGGAGAAGGGCGGCTTTCCCTCAAACGAGTGCAGAACAATGCCCTCCAACAGGTCTCCCAGAGACATATCCTTCAATTCGGCCAGCGCTTTGAGGACTTTGAGTAGTCGTTTTTCGATGCGCACGCCGGTCTGCACCCGCTCGATCTCAACCGCGGCGTGATTCTTCTCTTGTCGGCTCATATGTACCAATGTACCAAGATAACATCAGCCTGTCAAGCGAAAACTTGAGCCCGTATTCGTATATTGTATCAGGGGAGCGGGACTGTTTAGGCACCGGCACGGATGGTCGCCGCCTATACCCGCCGGCAATACGAGAGTTGCCAATATCGCCCTATTTTCGTATATTACCTTCACATGAGCGAACCTGTATATCTGTCCAGAGAGGGCCGGATTAAGCTCGAAGGCGAGTTGAAACGGCTCAAATTCGAAGAGCGCCCCAAGCTGGTGGCCGAAATCAAACGGGCCAAAGAACTTGGCGATCTGTCCGAAAACGCCGAGTACCATGCCGCCAAGGAGGCCCAGACCCATCTGGAGCGCAAAATCGCCGAACTCGAGGACAAGATGTCGCGGGTCCGCTCAGTCGACACCGACAAAATTCCATCCGACAAGGTCTACTTGTTCGCCCGAGTGATGGTCCGTGATCTTCGGGACGGCGAAGAGACCGAGTATATCATTGTCCCGCCCGAAGAGACCGATGTCGACAGCGACAAAATCTCGGTGAAATCCCCCATTGGACTTGGCCTGATGGGCAAGGCGGTCGGCGACCGGGCTGAAATCACTGTCCCCGCCGGCAAGATTGTTTACGAGATTCTCAAAATCAGCCGCGAGTAGTTCCACCGAGACTGCTACTTATCAGAGTAACAATATGCGGTGCACCGCGTAGAAGTGAGCATGTCTCTACGGTTTCGAATTGCTGTACTTGGTCTGGGGGGCGTGGGCGGTTTTGTGGGTGGCAAGCTGGCCGCACACGCCCTATCCTGCGGTACTGAGATCATCTTTCTCGCCCGGGGTGAAAACGAAAAGGCGATAAAGTCCGGCGGGCTCACCCTGGTTACTCCTCTGGGACAAAGCATTGTCCATCCAGCGATCGTGACGAGTAAGCCCGATCAAGTAGGGGTTGTTGATCTTGTCATTTGTTGCGTCAAAAGCTATGACCTCGTATCGAGTGCGGCCACTCTTGAACCCTGCCTGGGCGAACACACGGTAATTCTCCCGTTGCTGAACGGGCTCGATGCCTCGGAAAGGGTCAGAGCGGTGCTTCCACAAGCTCAAGTATGGGACGGATGCATCTACCTTGTTTCTCAGTTGACCGCACCCGGAGTGGTCACGCAAACCGGCACGGTCAACCGCCTTATCTTTGGTTCGACACGCGCGGCGAGGGGTCATCTCGAAAGAATAAATTCTCTTTTCCGCGACGCAGGAATCGATTCTCATCTGACCGACAATGCCCCCGGAGCCGTATGGGAGAAATATCTTTTTCTCTCCCCCATAGCCACCGTCACGAGCTACCTTGATGAAAGCATCGGTCGGGTGCTCGAAAACGATGATCACAAGCGGCTCCTGCTCGATTTGATCGGCGAACTGCATACAATCGCCCTGGCCAGCGGAATCGCCTTACCATTCTCAATTGTCAGTGACACGCTGGAGAAGTTCAAGGGCTTACCGTACGAGGCAGTACCGTCGATGCTCACGGATTTTCGCAGGGGTAGCAAAACCGAAATTGATGCGCTCACCACATACGTGACAAAATTGGGGCGGGAAATGCGGATTCCGACGCCTCGATATGATGAACTGGCCGGAAAACTGATTTTGGGAACAGCATCGGGGACATCATTTTCATGAGAACGATCGGACTTATCGGCGGACTCAGCTGGGTGTCTACTGTCGACTACTACCGAATAATCAATCAGACGGTAAACACAAAACTCGGTGGGTCGCATTCGGCGAAACTACTCCTGTGTTCCATTGATTTTGAGGAATTCAAACAGGCCCTCGATATACGGGATTGGGACGGTGTGGCCTGCCTCATTAGTGGAGCGGCCGTTCGATTACAGGAGGCTGGAGCCGATTGCGTGGTGATCTGCTCCAACACGCCGCACATGGTGGCAGATCAGGTCGTGGCGGCCATGCGAATACCGCTCATTCATATCGCCGAGGTGACAGCGAAGGCAATTGGAAGTCTCGGTCTGAAAACGGTCGGGTTGCTGGGCACCAAGTTCACGATGGAGGAGAGCTTTTTCAAAGACAAGCTCACCCGACGCGGCATAAATACGCTTGTTCCCAACTCAGGGGATCGCGAATTTATCAATGACACGATATTCAACGAATTGACTAAGGGGATTATCACCGATTCGACGAGGACTCGCTATCAGGCCATTATCAGCGGGCTGGTAGCAGGCGGAGCGGCCGGGATAATTATGGGGTGCACCGAAATCCCGCAGTTGATTCGACCACAAGATTGTCCGGTCCCGACATTTGATACAACCGCTCTACATGCCTGTGCCGCGGTCGAGTTCGCACTACAAGATACAAATCAGTTGTCGTAGGTCCTTCGGGTGGTTGCGGGCAACATGTTGGTCAATATTGCATAAACAAAGAACCCCGCCGGAACACGGGGTCTGAAATTCACCAGCGGAGGTCAATTTTCTTCTTCGTCGAAGAACTCATCGACCGATTCTTCATCGTAGTAATCTTCGGCTTCCCCGCCTTCAACACCGGACGCCAGGTTGGCACATTCGAGGGAGCAGTAGTAGTCGGCACCCTGCTTGATCGGCTTGCTCTGGATTTTTTCGTTGCACTGGGCACAAAACATGGCATCACCTCATCACTGACTTGTCCCTAACTATTTGGATCTACAACACTTACATGCGAACGGCCGACTTTGGAGAGACCACCGTGCACCGGGCGTTCATCTTATGGCCCTGTTTAGCAGTTGTCAAACTTTTTTTTAGGCCATCTAGTTCCATTTCGGACCAACAAAGAGTATTTTCCATCGATCATAATAGCGCGGCCGGCTTCCGAAAGTTCCCTCGCCCGTCGACGAAAAGACAAAACACGGGCTTTAGCCCCGAAACAGGAGATCTTCTTTGGGTATGCAGACAAAGTACTGGGTTGACGATATCACCAAATCAATCGGCAACACGCCATTGGTTCGATTGAACCGGATGGCCCGGGAGCGGGGCGTAAAAGCCACCGTCCTGGTCAAGCCGGAGTTCCTGAACCCGACCGGCTCGATCAAGGACCGGATGGTGGTCCATATCCTTGGCCGGGCGATCGCCCGGGGTGATCTCAAACCGGGGGGGACTATCGTCGAGGCGACCTCCGGCAATACGGGGGCGGCGGTGGCTATGTACGCCGCAGTCAACGAGTACAAGGCGATCCTGACCATACCCGACAAGATGTCCAAGGAGAAAGTCGACACGCTCCGGGCGTTCGGCGCCGAGGTGCATATATGCCCGACTGCGGTTCCGGCCGAATCACCTCAGAGTTACTATGAGACCGGCCGCCGGATCGCCCGCGAAACCCCCAACTCGTATTTCATCGGCCAGTATTTCAATCTCGACAATATCGAGGCCCACTACCGGCTGACCGGCCCGGAAATCTGGGAGCAGACGGGCGGCAAGTTCGATGTGTTCGTGGGCGGGATAGGTACCGGCGGAACGGTGTCCGGGGTGGCCAAGTACCTCAAGGAAAAGAATCCGAAAATTGAGGTCGTGACAGCCGACCCGATCGGCTCCATCTATTACCAATACCACAAAGACAAGACCATGATCGAGCCGCACACCTATCTGGTCGAAGGAATCGGCGAAGATATGCTCTGCCCGACGATGGACTTTTCGGTGATCGACAAGGTCTTTCAGGTGACCGACAAAGAGTGCTTTATCGCCGCGCGCGATCTCGCCCGCAAGGAAGGGATTCTGGCCGGGGGATCATCGGGTGCCGCCGTGCATGTGGCGCTCGAGTATGCGCGCACGCTGACGGCCGACAAGATCGTGGTGGTCATTCTACCCGACTCCGGCTCAAAATATATCAGCAAACTGTTCAATGAAGATTGGATGCGCGAGAAAGGGTTTTTGGGATAAACAGTATGGACGACAAACTCAAATCGAGCCGCTTTGAAACCAAAGCCATTCATATCGGACGTGTCCCCGAAGACGGCACCCGGGGGGTCACTCCCGCCATTTATCCCAGTTCCACTTACCGTGTAAACTATCCCGGCGATGAGTCGGGGTATGTCTATTCCCGCTGGTCCAACCCGACCCGCAAAGCGCTCGAGGATACCCTCGCGTCGCTTGAAAACGGCACGCACGCCTACGCCTTTTCATCCGGTCTGGCCGCCATGCACGCCGTGCTGAGCTCGCTCAAATCGGGGGATCATGTTGTCGCCTGTGCCGATCTCTATGGCGGCACCCGTCGCCAGTTCGAACGGGTCTGGCGTAATTTCAATATCGATTTCAGTTATGTCGATGGTCGCAATCCCGCCGATTTTGAAAAAGCCGCCCGCCCGAACACCAAGCTCTTCTGGTTCGAATCGCCGACCAACCCGCTTTTGCGCCTGATCGATATTTCGGCGGTCGCCCAGATCGCCCACAAACGGGGCGTTCTGGTCGCGGTCGACAATACCTTTGCCACACCGTATATCCAGAGGCCGCTCGATCTGGGTGCGGACATTGTTCATCACTCCGCCTCCAAGTACCTTTCCGGGCATTGCGATGTCATCG
>JBGOTX010000055.1:0-8625 GCA_041476705.1 Candidatus Zixiibacteriota bacterium | reverse complement strand
CATCCACCACCACCACGCGCTTCCCCCGCAGAACGCCTCGAACCGGGTTGAATTTCAACCGGACATCGAGATCGCGGATTTTCTGGTGCGGATCGATAAATGTCCGCCCGACATAGTGGTTGCGAATCAGCCCGATTTCATACTTGATCCCGGAGGCCTCGGAAAATCCCAGCGTGGCGGTGTTGGCCGAATCCGGAATGCCGATTACGATGTCGGCCTCCACAGGGTGTTCTTCGGCCAGGAGCCGGCCCAGACGACGCCGCACCTTGTCGACATTCTCCCCGAAAATCTTCGAGTCGGGGCGGGCGAAGTAAATGTATTCGAAAATGCAAAAGGCGTGGTGGGTGCTTTTGACCGGGAAAGTCGATCTCAGGCCGCGATCGTTGATTTCGAGCACTTCGCCCGGTTCGACATCGCGCACGTATTTCGCGCCGATAATATCGAACGCACAGGTCTCGGAGGCCACCACCCAGGAGCGGCCGAATTTGCCAAGCGCCAGAGGGCGAAACCCCTGCGGGTCGCGGGCCGCGATGAGCGAATCCTCGGTCAGAAAAACCAGCGAAAACGCCCCCCGACATTTGCTCAGGGCGTCGCAGATGCGGTCATAGCGGGTCTTCTTGGTGGACACCGCCGCCAAATGCAGGATTACCTCGGTATCGGAGGTTGTCTGAAAGATCGATCCCTTGGAATCGAGCTTCTTTTTCAAATCGACCGCGTTGGTCAAATTACCATTGTGAGCAACCGCCAGATTGCTCGATCGATTGGTGATCAAGAACGGCTGGATATTGATAAGCGATGACGCCCCGGTGGTGCTGTAGCGGGTATGTCCGATCGCGACATTCCCTTTCAATTTGGCGATCGTCTCCGGTCGGGCGAAAACTTCCGGAACCTGCCCCATCGCTTTATGCAGATGAAATACGCCGTTGTCCGATGAGACTATGCCCACTGATTCCTGACCCCGGTGCTGTAAGGCATACAATCCGAGATAGGCCAGTTCAGCCGCTTCCGCATGCTTGAAAATGCCAAAGACACCGCATTTATCTTGAACCAAGTCGTCGATCATCGGTTTCTCCTGCCTCCGGCTATCGCCGGAGAAGGTGCAAGTGTATCGGCTTTAACCCGTTATGTCAATAGAAGGTTCAGCCGTCGTCGGGGTATGAACCGGTCTGCACCAGAGGGTGCTTTAGACGGACCTAAATGGTCCTGAGTACGATTCTTGGCGCTGGATAACTACTATGAAATACAGTATGTTAGAAGGGTACTTCGAGATTACTGCACCCAAGCCCGGATTACAGCATCGCGTTTGCTCAACTGGTGTCCGGATAAGACCGTGACCGGTATGGACAATAAGGACCTTGACAGATTCGACATTCTTCGCCAGTTGGCCGTAGCCGGCTCCCAGGGGGAATCCCTGCGACCCGCCGCCGAGCAGGCGCTCAAACAGTCCTGCGCCCTAGTTGGTCTGTCTGCCGCGGCCCTATATCTCTGGAATGATCAGCACCAGGTCTCACTCGAAATATCTCACGCCCAGTCGGAAGATTCGCGCAAGCGGCTTTCAACACTTGAAGCCGAACTATTCGCCGTCCTGCGCGAGCGCAGGCAACTGGTATCGGCGTACATGTCGTTCGGCGGGGAACAGCCGTACCAGTCGTTTACTCTTCCGCTTCGCCACGGCGATAAAGTATTTGGCGCGGTCATAGGATTGGCGGCAGGGAGTGTCAGATTAGTGGGGGAGGATCTGTTTCTCGAAGCGCTTTCGGCCGCCATGTCGCTTAATGCATTGGTCGATGGTCTCGCGCGTGACGTTACTCTCGCCCGCGATGTAATCGACAAGGAGCGCCTGGGCGCGATCATCGAGATCGCCGTGACCGTCAACCATGAAGTTAACAACCCACTTACGGCCATCCTCGGAAATGTCCAACTGCTCCTGCTGAAACGCAACGACCTCGACCCGGAGCTTCAGACCAAGCTCAAGACGATCGAAGTGTCGGCGATGAAAATCAAAGACGTCACCCAGAAACTTCTGCGGCTGACCTCGGCTCGCTCGGTAAAATACACCGAGGGAACCAGCATGCTCGACCTGTCGGACGAGCCGTAGTTCCCTTGTGATATTTGCAGCAAAATTGTAGGTCAAGCCGCCTGCGGCTTGACGTCTTTATTATTGCGGGTGCCATTACCCTAGCTGTGTCAAGCGCCGGGGCGCTTGACCTACATGTGCAAACTTACAAATAATCCTCTCTTATCGTCTCAATCTGCTGTTTGAACTCCGCCGCCTTGGCGCGGAAACAGGCCATGTCCTTTTTGTCGATACAGGCCTTCATGTCGGAGGCAGTGGCGCGAAGGTTGCCGAACGCTTTGGTCACCTCGGACTTGCTCGACAATAGCTCTGGCGGAAAGGTGCTGTCGGAGACATGATCAAGTTTGGTGAAGATCGTCTCGGTGGACCCCAGCATTCCTTCCCAGTTTTCGGCCGGAACGTGGAAGTCGATTATGACATCAGCAGTCACCATGAGACCGTCGATCAACTTTGATTCTCCCGGTTTTAGCGACCCCATGGCATTCTCGAAGGCCTCGTGCATTTTGGGCAGGATTTCATACGCCATCGCGCTGTCATGTTTGCGACAGGCATCGGCGTATTGGGTCACAAATATGCCCATCTCTTGCCGGTACCCTTTGAATCTCGCCAGCCGGTCCTGGTTTTTGATCGGGGGTACAAGCTTGGCGATCGGCACGTACGTTTCGGCGAACCCGGGGCCGGTCGCCAGCAGGGCCGCATAGTTCTTGGACGGATAAGCTTCGTGCCACGCCGGATGCATGACTACGTGAAACGCGTCGAATGCGTCCTGGGCGACTTTCATTGTGGTGTCGGCCGCCGTGGCGACCAACGCCGCGAGCAGAATCATGCCCGCGATCAGCAAATACTTCATGTGTACCTCCCGGATTGTATTCATCAGTGTTTCTTTCTAAATAACCTGTGATTCTTCGACTACAACCCCTTTTACAAACCGTTCGGGGCTGAGATCGGATATATCTAAGGATGACTTTTTGCCGCTGACCATTTCGGCAGTTACGATTCCCGCCGCGGGCGCGTGCATAAAACCGTGGCCTGAGAACCCCGCGACATGGAACATCCCTTCGACCGAGGGCTCCCAGCCGATAATCGCCCGATGATCCGGAGTCGTCTCATACAACCCGGCCCACTTATTGGCCACCTCGGCGGTCTCCAACTGCGGAATGCGATCCAGCGCGCGTTCAAGGATGGCATCGGTATAGTCGGGATCAATCGAAACGTCGAAACCTGGCTGGACCGTCTTGTCTGCCCACCCGAGCAACATGCCTTTTGATTCCTTATGACAGTACAAACCCGATTTGACATCGACCACCATGGGGAAAAACGGCTGGACAAAATCGAGCGGCCCGGTGGTGACACACTGGCGGCGATAGGGAAGCACCGGGACATCGGCCTTGATCATTTTGCCGATTTCACCAGCGTATGCTCCGGCGCAATTGATTACGAGCGGCGTGGAGATCGATCCGATGGAAGTCTTCACGGCCGTGATCTTGCCGCTGTTGGTGGTAAATCCCGTGACCGCGGTTTCCAGATTGATCTCGACGCCCATTTGTCGATCGGCCTTTTCGTACCCCTGAAGGAACTCATACGGGTCTCCGAGACCATCGTCGTGGCAAAAAGTCGCCAGCTTGATATCGTCCACTCGCACGTGCGGCGCATATTGGCTGATTTCTTCCGGTTTGAGCAGTTGTACATTAAGTCCGCAGGAACGCTGAAGCTCGTACGATTTCCGGTACTCCTGAACGTCGCTGTCCTCGGACAAAAGGAAAAGATACCCGACCCGATCGTACAAGGCGTCATGGCCGGTGTCTTCCTTGAAGCGGCAGAAGAGCTGTTCGGAGAGCATCGACATTTCAATATTCACTTTAGTCGAGAATTGCGCGCGAATGCCGCCGGCGGCCTTGGCGGTCGAGCCGGCCCCGAGAAATTTGTCCTTTTCAAGCAACACCACTTGTCCGTATTTGGCACGGGCCAGGTAAAAGGCCACCGCCACGCCGATAATTCCGCCGCCAATGATGACTACATCTGCCTTTGTCCGCATGAACCTTCCTCGTGTCGGGCCCGATGTTGTTCGTGTCGTGAACTTTTTCACTAAGGTACGAAAAAGGGGGGCGGTGTCAAGGCCGCCCGTATGAATCGATAATGGAGTTGGATCAGCCCACGAAAGGCGGGCGGCCTGTCGAGGGGACACAGACCGCCCGCGCGGAGAAAATTAATGTCAATCAATTCCCCTTGAACAGACCAACCATGTTGCCGTCGAGATCGCTGAACATGGCAAAACTGCCTACGCCGGGGATCGGCGTAGTGGGCATGCATTCCTTCGCTCCCAGCGACACGGCCTTGTCGAGATACTTCTGCAGGTCGTCGACCATAATGTACATTGTCATATAAGGCGGGCATCCTTCCGGGGGCTGGTAGATGCCGCCGTTGATGCCCCCGCCGCCCGTATCCACCATACCGTAATTCATAGGATTGTTGGTATCGATCTTCCAATCGAATAACCGGGCATAAAATTCCTGCGCCTTCTTTGCATTGGAGGTCGCAATCTCCCAATGTACCACCGGATGTGGCATGATCAGTTCTCCTTTTCGGTCGTGGTTCGTCTAGTTCTTTGCTCTTTTTACGCCAAGTTATCCGGGCTTGTTCCAGTCCACAATCACTTTGGTGTCACATCGTTCTGGCCCTGGGGAAAGTCTCCCGGTCCGGCGAAGACCACCCCGCGCACTTGCCGATTTGATTGAGCGACCATACCTTAGGGTCATGGCGACATTGCCACGATTACGCCCCGATCTCATTGTCAGCCCATCCACTCAGGACAAGGCCACCGTATACACGGTCAAGGAACCGCGCGCCGGGACATTTATCCGCCTGCGCGAACCGGAATATTGGCTGATCAGCCGATTCGATGGCCGCACCTCGGCCGAGGATCTGGCCCTTCAGTTTCATCAGAAATTCGGATTCGCCATGACCGCCGAAGAGGTAAACGAGTTTGTCACCGCCCTGGCCAAGCTCGGATTCTTGGAGAGTGGTTTGGCCGAGCAGACCGCTTCCCGGCTCAGCTATGGCGGAGCGTCGCAACGTACCCTGGCCGAGCGCATCCTGTATATCAAGCTCGGCGTGTTCCAGCCGGGGAAATTTCTGAGTGTGCTGACTTCTCTCTATCGACCGTTTCATCGTCCCTTCTGGTTCGGCCTTCAGGCTCTGGTGATTGTCGTCGGGGTCGCGCTTTTGCTAGCGCATCACGAGGCCTTTTCCGTCAATCTGGCGGCATTATTCAATATCGCCTCGATCGCTGCCATCGTTCTTTCGCTCTTCGTACTGGTTGCGTTCCATGAACTAGCCCATGCGGTGGTCTGTCGGTATCATGGCGGCGAGGTCCGGGAAATGGGTATTCTGCTGTTGTATTTTCAGCCCTGTTTCTATGCCGACGTATCCGATGCCTGGCTCTTTCCCAAAAAACGACATCGACTGGTCGTCACTCTGGCCGGCCTCTGGTCGCAATCCGTGGTAATGGCGCTGGCGATCATGGTGTGGCGAGTCACGGTTGAGGGAACCGGCGTGAACACGCTCGCCCACACAGTCGGGATCGTCTGCTGGATCACCTTCCTGTTCAATTTCAATCCGCTGATAAAACTCGACGGGTATTATTTTCTGTCCGATTGGATCGAGATTCCGAATCTTCGCCAAAAGTCGTTTGGCTATCTGAAGAACGCCGTCCAGCGTCGTCTTCTCGGTTGGCCGATTGATCGGATCGTGGTCACACGCCGCGAGCGGCGCATCTTTCTGGCCTACGCCGCGCTGGCGATGATATTTTCAGGGTGGCTTATAGGATATGTGGTCCTGATGGTGGGGCGGTTTGTGACGGGGGCGGCCGGCGTAACAGGATTGATCTTGTTGATTGTGGCGCTGGCCGTTATCTTACTCCCGGTTATCCGTGATCTCGGGAAAGGAACCGTTCAACACTTGGTGTATATGAAATCGCTCTTGCAGAAACCGCTCCGGTTGATCTCATATCTGGTCGTATTCATCGCGATCCTGGTATTCGTGCTCGCCGTTCCCTTTCCTCATCGGGTGTCGGGCGATGTGCTCATTCAACCGATCTCGGAATTCACCGTTGCCCTCAATGAATACGGTTTGCTTGAAAGCGCTCACCGTACCGGCGGCGCCAGCCCGGAAAACACCTCCAACTTTGTTCAAATGATGTCCAACGAAGCGACCGCGCTGGAACTCCGACCGTGTGTCAAGGATGGCCAACCGGTGGCGGTCGGCGACACTGTGGCAATCCTTCAGTCGAATCAGATTAGTCAGCAGATTGCCATCGCCGTGGGAGAATTGGATCGTCTGCGCGACCAGTTGAAACTCCTGCAAGCGCCGCCCAAAAAAGAACAGATCGCAGAGGCGCAGGCCCAGGTGACGGCGGCCAAGGCCAACTACGATCAGGTCAAGAGGGAACAGCGACGGGTCGAGGAACTAGTAGCAAAAAATCTAAGTACCCAGGAACGGCTCGAATCGGCTCGGGCCGCGACCGAGATAGCCAAAGCGGAGTTGAATAACAAGACCTCATCGCTGGCGCTGGTCAAGTCGCCCCCGCGGCCGGAAGAAGAGGCGGTTCTCAATCGGTCGATCGCCAAGCAGGTAACCCAGCTTGAATTCCTAAGGCGCCAGGCGGCGGCTCAGGTAATCACCGCCCCCATCTCAGGAAACGTATCGGTGCGATCAAACGACAAACGGGTAATCGCAGTCGCCGACCTTCATCGGGCCGAGATGACCGTGCCGGTGTCGGACTTTGATATTTCGCTGATCGAGATTGGCCAGCGGGTACAGGTCAAAGTCCGGTCATTCCCCGATCGGGTGTTCGAAGGGAGTGTCGTTCGCATTCCCGGAGGCGCCGAGAGGATCGACAATGGTTCGCGCTTTCCGGTGACGGTCGTTATTGATAATCCCGATGGCACCCTTCGCTCCGGTATGTCCGGATACGCCAAAATTGAAGCGGGAACGGCATCGCTGGCGTGGCTGGCCTGGCGTAAAGCGATGTCGGTGCTCAAAGTCGAGTTTTGGTCGCTCTGGTAAGTCGGAAAGTTCTTCCCGAAAACCGCCGGATCACGGTGGCACATTTTCTGTGCGTCGGGCAAAATTTTTCTCTCGATGGTGGCGCAATTGACCCCAGCCCGTGGATTAAGTTGGTCGGTGTTCCAGATAAGGGCTTGACAGATCAAAATCATTGTGTATAATAATTGCACATAGAGGCGCTTTTCGTGATAGTGGAAACCCCAAATCGGGGTTGATGCATCAACTTTAAAGGAGGTGAGTTAATGAACTACAAACTGAGCTTGGAAGTTCTCGAAGCTCGTATCGCGCCACTCGGCATTAGCTTGGGCGGCGAGGGTTGATTTCCTGAACTTTCAGTATTTCGCTAAGCACGGGCAGGTGTTGAACCTGCCCGTTCTGTTTGTCCAAGGGTCAACCCCAACCGCTTAATTTCTTCCGTCAGATATTGTACATCGCGCCGCTGTTGAAACATGGTCCGGTCACAGTCGCGCGTAAAGGATTGACTCATCGTCTGGGCAAATTTCAGAGCACGCTGGAATTCTCGAAACGCACACTCGAAGTCGCGCCGTTCGACCGCCAATCGACCCATCAGGATGCCACACATCATTGATTCAGACATCAGACCGGAATCCGCCGCTTGTCGCTGAGCGTGTTGAACGTAGGGGAGCGCCTCATCCGACCTCTGGTTGGTCATGAAACACTCAGCCGCAATCAAACACTGTCGCGCACCGTCGGCGTCTTCTTCAGTCTCAAAGGGGGCGGCCAGGAAGGCGGTAATCGCCGCAAGCGCCGCGACGTGGTCGCCGTTGTGAAGGAGTCGTTCACTGTGGTTGTAAGCCATGACCGAACGCATCCGCTCAAAGTGCATGTGTGAAATGATGTGATCTGCCTGGGCTCGGCACTCAGGCGGATCCTCAAGCCGGGCCAGTAAGAGAAAGGCCTGAAGCTGTCCGTTTGTATCTTTGCTTTCTCGGGCAATCTCAAGCGCTCGGTGTACCAAAACTGTCGCTTCCTGTCGATTGCCTATTTGGATCAGCAGTTGTGCTCGCGTCAACGCATGAACCGCAACTGCCATGAGATCGTCGGTCTCGGATAAGCGAAGACCGACTGTGCTCAGCAGTTTCTCAGCATCACCCAACTTGCCGAGATGCATCAGCACTGTCGACATTCTGACGCTAAACACGATTTCCTGAGTCAGATCGCCCAGTTCCTGACTCAACTCCAGTCCTTCGTGCGTCAATTTGACCGACTGCCGGAACCGTCCTGCAGAGATCATGATGGTGGTTAGATTTTCGAGATTGATCATGATTTCCTTGCGGGACCCAATCCGGCGGTTCAATTCCATTGACTCCTCCAGAAAACTGAGGGCCTTGCCATGTTCGCCCAGGACGTAATGCACATATCCCAGATTGTTCAGGGTGCGCGCAATTTCTCCAGCGTGTCCCAATTCGCGCTTTAGCTTGAGCGAGGCGTTCAACAGAAAAGTACCCCGCTTGAACTTGCCT
>JBGOTX010000054.1:0-8668 GCA_041476705.1 Candidatus Zixiibacteriota bacterium | reverse complement strand
GACCGCCGCCGCGGGCATGATCAGAAACGTGGTCATGTGCACGCCGATGCCGAGAAACGTCATGAAGGTCGCCAGCAAAAGAACCCGGTCGCCGGCCCATGTCCCCTGCTGTTCCCGGTAGATCAGCGCCAGCCAGAAGACGGCAAAGAATATCAGCATCGCCAGCGAGTACACTTCGGCTTCAATCGAGTTCGACCACTGGGTTTTGCCAAAAGCCAGCAGGAGTGCGCCGCACGCCCCGCCGGCATAGATGAGCAGTCGGGAAAAGGTCGAGTTATCGGACCCGAACCAAAGCCGCAGAATTCGCACGGCCGCCAGATACCCGAACAAGGCGGCCACCGAAGAACAGAGCGCTGAGAAGAAATTGATGCGCGCCGCGATATCGGCGTAGAGGGGCAACATCGAAAAGAGGCGCCCCCACAATGTGTACATTGGAGCTCCCGGCGGATGCGGAACTCCTAAGATCGCGCTCGTGGCGATAAATTCGCCGCAATCCCAGAATGAGACGGTGGGCGCGGCGGTGTGCGCGTACAGCCCAAGGACAAACAGCCACACTGCCCCGGCTATCCAGGCATTGGTCTTGTCGAAACTGCGGGATAGTTCTTTCAGCACCAGTTGTCAGCCGACTCTGCACCAACCGGTGAGTGGATCGGCCATCTCCTCATTAAGCCCGATAATATATGGCTTCGATTTTTCAAGTCCAGCCCCGATTGGATTGGCCCAGGACACGCGCAACGGCATTCCGTTCATTATCACCGCGATCAGATGGTCCGGGTGGGACTCTTGATATATTTGTCGAGGATACCGTTGATGAACGAGGATGACTCGGCGGTCGAAAATTTTTTGGCCAGTTCAATCGCCTCATTGAGCACGACCTTGACCGGAACATCGGGCATTTCAACAAGCTCCGTGATGGCCAGGCGGAGGATATTGCGATCAACCGTGGCCATTCGACTGACTTTCCAGTTGTGGGCCAGTTCTGCTATAATCGTGTCGGTGCGCTCGTGATTTTGACAGGTGAGCCGGAAAAGCGACCGGGCATATTCGAGCGTTCTGGCCGAGGCGTCGTCATCGACAATCACCTGCTGTTCAATCTGCTCAAGGTCCAACTCGCCGACTTCCCAGGCGTAGAGTCCCTGCAAAGCCAGTTCACGGGCCTGACGGCGTGGGGTTTCTGTCATGATCAGTCGATCGCCTTGTACAAGCTGACCATCTCGAGGGCGGCCAAAGCGGCGTCCCAACCCTTGTTCCCCGCCTTTGTGCCGGAGCGTTCAATCGCCTGTTCGAGCGTGTCGGCGGTCACCAGACCGAAAATCACCGGCACGTTGGCGGTCATGGCTACCTGGGCAACTCCCTTGGCCGCCTCGGAGGCGACATATTCAAAGTGCGGAGTGTCGCCGCGAATAATCGCGCCCAGGCAGATCACGGCGTCAAACCGTCCCGACCGAGCCAGCTTGGAGGCCACCGGTGGGATTTCGAACGAGCCCGGCACGTACGTAACGGAGATACTCTCAACCGGGGTTCCGTGGCGAACCAAGCAGTCGATGGCGCCATCGCGGAGTTTATCGGTGAAGAAATTATTGAATCGACTAAGCACGATCGCACAGCGAACGCCGGAGCCGTCGAGCTTTCCTTCATACGTCTTGTAATTCATATCCAACCTCATCGGTTTTTCAGGGTCAGCAAGTGGCCGAGCTTATCCCGCTTGGTTTCCAGGTACCGGCTGTTGTGCACGGTCGGCGAGATCTGCAAGGGCACACGTTCCACAATTTCGAGCCCAAAGGCCTGGAGTCCAACCAGTTTTTTCGGATTATTTGTCAGCAGTCGGATCGAGCTGAGGCCGAGGTCCTCCAGAATCTGGGCGCCGACGCCGTAATCGCGGAGGTCCGCCGAAAACCCGAGGTCTTCGTTGGCCTCGACCGTATCCCGCCCTTCGTCCTGCAGTTTGTACGCCAGAATCTTGTTGGCCAGTCCGATACCGCGCCCCTCTTGGCGCATATACAAAACGACGCCGAGCCCTTCCTCATTGATTCGCTTCATGGCAATCTGCAATTGCTCGCCGCAGTCACAGCGGCACGATCCGAACACGTCCCCCGTCAGGCAACTGGAGTGCACTCGTACCAGCACGTTTTTCTTTCCGGCCACCTCCCCCTTGGTCAGGGCCAGATGGTGATGATCGTCGATCGCCGACTGATACAGGTGCAACTGGAAATGTCCGGCCTTGGTGGGGAAATCCACCGAGGTCATCTTTGTAATAAGCCGCTCGTTGCGGTGGCGATAGGCGATCAGGTCTCTGATCGTGATGAGTTTGAGCCCATGCCGCTGAGTGAACTCGTACAGCCGCCGACCCCGCTTCATGCCGCCGTCATCGTCCATAATTTCACACAGCACGCCCATCGGAGTCATACCGGCCAGCCGTGCCAGATCGACCGAGGCCTCGGTGTGTCCCGCTCGCGCCAGCACGCCCCCGGGGAGGGCCTCGATCGGGAAAATGTGTCCCGGACGGGCGAGGTCGGCGGGACCGGATTTGGGATCAACCAACACCTGTATTGTCCGGGCTCGATCATGCGCGGAGATACCGGTGGTGGTTCCCTTGAGGGCATCGACCGATACGGTGAAGCGGGTTCCCAGACGGGCGGTGTTTTGTTCGACCATCTGGGTCAACTTAAGCTGATCCAGCCGCTCGCGGGTCATCGACACACAGACCAGCCCCCGACCATGTGTCACAAAGAAATTGATCGTCTCCGGGTTGGCTTTGTCGGCAGCCATAATTAAATCGCCTTCGTTTTCGCGATCCTCGTCATCGACCACGACAATCGGCCGACCGGCGCGTATATCGTCGATTGCTTCCGCTATCGTGTTGTACCGTATCTCATCCATAGTATCACCATCCGTTTTCGTGTAGCTTGTCCATGGTCAGTCCGGCAGGCGCAACTGCGCCGACCGCTTTAAGTATATATTTCCCCAATAAATCGAATTCGAGATTGACTCTGGCCCCTGTCCTGAGCTGTCGTAGGGTGGTCGCCAGAAGGGTGAACGGAATCAGATTGACCAGAAACCGCCCTGGCTCGCAGTGGTTCACGGTCAGCGAGACGCCGCTGATCGTAATCGATCCCTTTTCCACCACCAGCCGGTCGTGCTCGCGGGCGAAGCCGACCGCCAACTCCCAAGAATCGCCGACCTGACGGAACTCCTGAACCAGACCAATTGCATCGACATGACCGGTGACAAAATGCCCGCCCAGCCGACTCCCGGCCTGCAAGGCCCTCTCCAGATTTATGCTCGCACCAATTGCATAGGACGAAAGAATCGTCCGCTCGATCGTCTCCTGAGATGCCTCGACGACAAACACAGCTTTGCCGGTTTCAACGACCGTCAGGCAGACGCCGTCGCAGGCCACCGATTCACCCTGATCGAGAGGCCCGAACGTATCTGCGGTGCTTACCCGTAGAATTTTATAGTTGCCGCGATTATTGATCGCGTCCACCGATCCGACTGTTTCAATTAATCCGGTAAACATGTCAATTCACCCATTTCGGATAGCCGACAAATACCCAGTCCCGGCCCGAGGCCGACAGCGAATACCGATCAAACGATACCGCCTCTTTGATACTGTGCGTGCCGAGCGATTCGATGGCGTCTGTCCCTTTTCCGATAATAATCGGGGCGGTGAACAGAATGAATTTATCAACCAGACGTTCCCGCAGAAATGAAGTCGCCAACGCCGCGCCCCCTTCGACCAAGATCGATCGAATCCCAAACTCGCGCGCGCAACCCAGCAGAGCATGAAGGTCAATCTGTCCGTTCCGACGGCTTTTGACTTCCCACACGATCGGATTTTTCCCGACCGCCAATCGACGCCCCTCAAGTGATTTTAATTTTCCGCGCACGATGATCGTCTTCCCATCTCCATTCATGGAAATCAACTTGCCTGATCGCGGAACCGATGCTTTTCCCTCTACCACAATTCGATAGGGGTTGCGGCCGCCGGCAAGACGCACTGTCAACTGCGGATCATCTTTTCTCGCGGTCCCGGCGCCGATCATCACGGCATCGACCTCGGCTCGAATTTGATGCACGATTCGGCGGCTCTGCGGACTGGAAATCCAACGTGAATCACCGGACGCGGTGGCAATCCGGCCATCGAGCGACTGGGCAAGTTTCAGAATGACGAACGGCCGTTTCAAGCGCTGACTGGTCAAATAGAATTCGTTGAGTTGTTCGGATTCGGAGGAGAGAACGCCCGATCGTACCAGCACGCCGGCGGAGCGCAGACGTCGCGCTCCGCGACCATTCACCCGAGGGTCGGGGTCACTGACCGCATACACCACCCGCTTAATGCCGGCCGCGATAATCGCGTCACAGCACGGCCCGGTGCGACCGGTATGACAGCACGGTTCCAGCGTGACGAATAAAGTAGCGCCGGCGGCCCGATCTTTGGCCTTCTTGAGCGCTACAATCTCGGCGTGATCAGCTCCTGGCTGACGATGGTACCCCTCGGCGACAATTCGACCGGATTTGACAATCACAGCGCCAACCATCGGGTTGGGCGACGCTGTGCCGCGACCTTTGGCCGCCAGGGCCAGGGCTCGCTTCATGAAGGTTCGGTCGGTCTCGGTACTCACAAAAAAACCCCAAACACAGTTCGGGGTGTATAGGCCTCACCATGCCGCATAAGCGACACGGTTACCTTGTCTTCTACCATCCGGACTATACCGTCGGCGCCTGAACTTCCCAGGCTCAACCGGCCTGTTGTGGCCGGGTCGCGGGCTGTACCGCCGATCGAGGAATTTCACCTCACCCCGAAGACGTTTGTGCGTTCAATATACCTTATACACGCGAGAGCGCAAGGGGGGTAAACGAATCAAGCCAGCGGAATGGAATTGAGCCGGAAATCGCCCGAAACCGGCCTACCTTACCGTCGATTCCTGGCGATCAAGATAATCCTGCATTCGGCGGGCGGACTTGTCCATAATATTGAGGTACCTGTCCAGATCGCCCTCTTCCCGCGAGGCCTGACCCCGCAGAAGTTCAAGTGACCCAAGGATTCCGGTCAAGGGGGACCTTAGACGGTTGCGAAGTTCCCGTTCCGACCGATTGGCCTCGATTGCGCGCTCCACGCCACGCAGACCGACGGTCGGTCGGCGCGACGACGCCGGTTCGGTCAACATGTGCGAAAGATGCGCCACGGTGGCCCCAAGAAACGCCTCGTCCACTGGCATCAGCGCGGGGGCTTCACTGAACGTACGGCCCAATGAAAGAACGCCGACCACATCGCCTTCGGACATCAGCGGTAAAATACGCATGGCTGAACAATCGTAGCCGAATACCTGGGCCATTTCATGATGGGATATGGAGGACTCCGAAGCTCTGGAAACTATTTCGGCCGGAGCGGCCGAGTCGATTACTGCACGGTGACAATCGAGAAGCGACAGCACCAAAAGACCGTCGCCGGGAACCGCGTGCGGCGACATGCCCCGTCCGACCGTGGCCAGCGACCGCAGAAATTGTCCGCCTTCTTCGAGCAGGGCAATTCGGGCACAGTCAAATCCAAGTTCTGCGGAAAGAAACTCGAGGGCACCATGAGCAAACTCGTGAACGGACTTCCCCGATGATTCCTGCGACAGAAACCGCAGACGCCGCTCAGTCCGGTTCGTCTGTGCCTTTTGAATTCGGACGAATTCATTCGCATGCAGAAGACGCGCCAGCGCCGGGGTCACCAGCTCCAGCAGTTCGCCGTGCCGCGTGCTATAGGTCTGGACACCGGCATGGCCGAGAATCAGAGCCCCCGTGCACGTCCCATCTGCGGTGATTGGAATGGCCATAATGGATCGGATTCCGGCTGAGGCGAATGGACCATCCGGAGCCAGCATCGTTGTCTCGCGCGCATCGGTAACAACCACCGTCTCACCGTGCTGAAACAGATGTCCGGTCACCGTCTGTTCATTCGGAATGGCCACTTTGTGCTCCACCAGCGCCCCGCCGCCGGTCGTGGTGTAACGGGTCAGGAGCTTGGCGGCGGTCTGGAAAGAAACGAGTGAGACAATATCCGCGGGAATGAAGGCGCGCACCGCTGACACGAGAGCGGGAACAGCCGCCTGAATCTCGCTATGGTTGCAAACCGCTTTTTCGATTTCCTGATGGAACTGCGACCGCTCAGTCAGGTGCTGTATGCACAACTGGCGCCGATCCAACTCGATTCGACGCGCGATGATATCCGCGACCACATGAATTTTCTGCAGTTCACTCCGGCTGATTTTTCCGGTCGGACTCTCGCCGAACAGAAACATACCGACCGGACTCCCCTGCACCAGGATCGGAATGATCGCCGAGGCCGATACGGCGCCGCGCGGTAAGCTCATGACGGCGGAAAGCTGGTCCGGGGCGATATCGGACAGGGTCTGCCACCGGGCGATATTGAATCGCGCCGCCAGCCAGATCTTGGCCGGATAGCATATTCCCCCGACCGTACCGACCGCCCGCACCTTTCCGGATCGAGATGAAATTTTGATCACTGTCCCGGATTGAAATCCGTACCCCACAACCACCAACTCCAAAGCAATCAAAAGGAGCGCATCAAGCCGATTCTCAACCTGGGCCAGTTGCTCGACCTGCTTGATGATTTCAAGTTGTCGAATGGTTCGGCCATGATGCCGTTGAAATTGCCCGCGAACAAGGAGCCACGAGGACATCCCGCCGACCAGAAAGGTTAGGCCGGTCACGAGCACGATGCTGGTGATCAGATGGTGAAATATCGGCTCGGCCAGAAACGGTATCGAGGCCAGCAGTCCGATCGTGTGAAACACGCGCAACAGCGACATCGTTGAGAGAAGAGCAACCCCAATAGTGATATGAGCGAAAGCCCGTTTGTCGACGGCGATGATGGTTGGTCCGAATCTGTTGACAGCTATCAGCGCCCCGAAGAAGAACAAGCAAATACCCCAATCGACATATTCGGCCAGCATACGACTCCCTATCCACAACTCATTGTATCTTTGTACTTTATCGGCAAGCGCGTCCGGAAAATTGGCCTAAGTATGGGGATCGCCCCATCTTAGCGGTTATCGGCCTATCGGCTCCCCCGCAATTCTGTTCAATCCGCGCGCAGAAAATCGACGTAACAAACAGTCCACCAACATGTTACATTGACATACCAATCGGGCACCGGAGTTGCGAATCCCTCAGTCGAAACAACTGATAATTGGACCGTCTCTTGGCGGTGGGAGGTTTCTAATTATGACAGCTCGCATGATTAAGTATCTATTCGTTACGACAGTCATCTGTTTGGTCCTGGCTTGGGCCGGATGTTCAAATACCCCGGGTGAACCGGCTCGCTCGAGCGGCGCCCCACTGGTGGCCGCCTATTTCCCGCTCGCGCCGGGATACACTATGGTCTACTCGGTCACCACGCCGGACACGACCAAACAGATCACCTTTTCGGTCGGAGACCACAGGAATATCGGCATGGCCGATGCCGTTAACTGGATCGTCGTTTCCGGTACCGGCAGTGTCGATACAAGTTACCTCGTAGCCACCGACAGCGCGCTGTACTATCTCGAAACCCCATACTCCAGCCCCGAAAAGATTCTGTCGCTTCCGCTGACTCCGGGCGCCACGTGGCCCAGATACTATAACTACAACGTCACCGGCACATACAACGACGGGATCGGAACCGCGTATGATTCGACCGCCGGCGGCAACGGCGGATTCAGCGAACCGCTGGGCGACACCACCTCAGCCGTGGACTCATTACACACGAATAACAACGGCGGCGTCGCGGCCAAGAATTACCCCAGCGAGGGAGCCAATACCTTTACGGTGGTTGGCGTCGGACAAGTCGATCTTGGAACGCTCGGAACTTTCTCCAATGCGGTGAAACTTTCCAATATCGGCTACGGCGGCACGACCAATCTCTACTGGTTTGTTCCGAACGTGGGGCTGGTCAAGTACCTGCTCGGAACGAACGCCGATGGTACCGCGACCCCGCAAGTCGCCGGTTTGCTGGTGTCTCACAGCTGACCGCGAGAGCGATACGCAATGGATATGACCAAGGCCGGACGCGAGTCCGGCCTTTCTTTTTTCGATTAGTGATCGGTTTAACAGCCGGCCAGGCGGGGATTCACGACCCGCAGATAGTTCTTGAAATGAACCTTGGCGACTTCCCGTAGTTTTTCCACACCATGAGCGCGGACAAAAAGGCGGCCGGCATGGTCGACCTGAGCGGCCGCCCCTTTGGGCAGAGTGACGGCGTAGTCATCCGAGAGTTTCTGCATTCGGCGAATGAATTCGGCGCGGGCGAGAATCGATGCCGCGGCGACCTGCGCAATGGCCTCCCCGCCCACCACCTGTCGAAGACGAATCGGCTGTTTTCTCTTCTGCAGTTCGCCTTCCATCAGTTCCGGCTTGCCAAACTTGTCGGAAATAGCCAGATCGGCCGGGTGGGACCGCAGGACCGCCTCGATTGCGTCCGCGTGCCCGGCGGCTAACAACTTATTAAGATTTTTGATTTGCTCGTATCGGCGGTTGTACTCCGACGGCATGATCACAATCACCGCATGCGGATAGATTCCCCTCAACGCTTCATCGACTGCCAGGGCATTCTTGTCGGTCACGAGCTTTGAATCGCGCGCGCCGAGGGCCCGCAGTTTATCTTCGTCTCCCTCCGGAG
>JBGOTX010000053.1:0-8771 GCA_041476705.1 Candidatus Zixiibacteriota bacterium | reverse complement strand
AGCCGCACTACGCGCAGGCCTGCCCGGCTTCGTTGATTAAAGATAAATCAGTGAAGTGGTATCCGATTGACCAGAACAAGAATCCGTATGGAGTGAAGTCCGAGGGCGAGGCCAGAGTCACTCGTGATGGCAAGAACGTGCACGTCTACTTGACGACCATCCGCACTCACTTTGCGCCCGACAATATTGAAGGGATCAAGGTTGGCGACAAAGTGTATTTCCACGTCACGAACCTCGAGCAGGACTGGGACGTTCCGCACGGTTTTGCCGTCAACGGCGCCAACAATTCCGAACTGTTGGTTATGCCCGGCCAGACCAGATCATTGCTTTGGGAACCGAAGGACGCGGGTGTGTTTCCGTTCTACTGCACCGATTTCTGTTCGGCTCTGCACCAAGAAATGCAGGGGTATGTCCGCGTGTCTAACTGACGCGGCTCTGATATGTTGATGTACGACGATTCCAAGATGACCGCGACGGGAGTGGGGCAGATGCCCCCTCCCGCCCTGGTCACAACGCGAAGGAATAGGGAACAATGAAACTGCCGTCGCGAGTCTTGATGGTGATTGCCGCCCTCGCCTTGTCCGTCACGTATTACACGCCGCTGTGGAAGATCGCACTGGTAGCGCCTCAATATCCGGAGGGTCTTGGATTTCAAATTTGGATCAACCAGATGCAGGGGGAACACCCCGGCGATCTGAACAAAATCAATAACCTGAATCATTATATCGGGATGAAGAAGATCGTTCCCGAATCGATCCCGGAGCTCAAGGTGATGCCCTGGATCATGCGGGGGATGTTGCTCCTTGGGATTGCCGTCGCTCTGGCGGGGAAGAAATCGCTCTTGTTGAGCTGGCTGATTCTGTTCATAGCGATCGCGCTGGCCGGATTTGTCGACTACTACCTGTGGGGATACGATTACGGGCATAATCTGGACACCGCCCACGCGATCATCAAGATCCCCGGCATGAGTTATCAGCCGCCGCTGATCGGTAGTAAGAAACTGCTCAATTTTACGGCGGTCTCGCTCCCCGGTTCCGGGGGATGGACAGCTATTGGCTCGTTCTTGATCGGCGCGCTGGTATGGGTGTTCGAAACGCGAAGAAAGAAAAAAAAGGCGCGTCATGCGTAGATTTATGGCCGCTATTCCCCCGGCTCTCGGAGTCATAGCCATGCTTTTCATCGCCTGTGGGTCGCACGGTCCTGCGGAAATCCATTACGGTCAGGATCAGTGCGATTACTGCAAAATGACCATCGCCGACAAGAGCTTTGGGTCGGAACTTGCCACCGCCAAAGGGAAAGTGTACAAATTTGATTCGATCGAGTGTCTCGCCGCCTACCAGGTGACAAGCAAACTTGGGGCGGAAGACATACATTCGATGTGGGTGACCGATTTCAGTCAGCCCGGATCGTTTCTGAATATCGACCAGGCCACGATCATCGCGTCCGAGCGTCAGAAAAGCCCGATGGGGGTCGGCCTGGTGGCGGTGAACTCGCCCGAACATGCCACCCGACTCATTGAAGTGGTCGGTGGGAAGATCATTCCGTGGGAGCAGGTGCGCGCGCTGGTCGCCGCTGACTGGCATTTGTAATTCCTATGTGTCGAGTTGTTACGACATGGGTTTGTCTAATTGTGGCGCTCTTGTGGAATAGTTCACTCACTGCCACCGTCCTTGAGGTGTACCCGGCCGGACAGATTCAGACCCTGGCCTCGGCCATCCGTCTCGCCCGCGACGGCGATACCATACGAGTAAATGCGGGAACGTACCGCGAATACAATATTCGGGTCGACCGGGCAGTGACGATTGAGGGCAAGGATTTCCCCACTCTCGATGCGGCCGGACAGGGACAGATACTGGAAATAGTCGCGTCGGGAGTGACGATCAGCGGACTGCACTTCACCGGCACTCCGGTCAGCTTCATTAAAGAACCCGCCGCCATCCTGCTTAACAATGTGCGCGACTGCCGGATTTTGAACAACCAGTTCACCGCCAATTTTTTCGCCGTCTACGCCGCCAAGTCGCACCATTGCAGTATTGCCGGTAATAGGATAGTCGGGAACGCCACGGATCTGACTTCGGCCGGAAACGGCGTGCACTTGTGGTACTGCCACGACATGGTAATCGAGAACAATCTGGTGCGTGGACATCGCGACGGCGTGTATCTGGAGTTTGTCACCAACAGCACGATCATTGAAAATCACAGCGAACACAACCTCCGCTACGGCCTTCATTTCATGTACTCCGACAGTTGCCGGTACGAGCACAATGCGTTTGTCGGCAATGGCGCGGGCGTGGCGGTCATGTACACGCACCATGTCGAGATGATCGACAACGATTTTCAGGACAGCTGGGGGGGCGCCTCGTACGGCCTGTTACTGAAGGATATCCGGTTCAGTGAGATTATCAACAACCGATTTACCGCCAATTCCATCGGCATACATATCGAGGGCTCGGACAACATTCACATCGAACACAACCGATTCGTCGGCAACGGCTGGGCGATCAAAATTATGGCCAATTGTCTGGGCGACGACATCGTGAACAACGATTTCATCGACAATTCATTTCAGGTGGCGACCAACAGCCGGCAGACCAACAGCAGTTTCAGCGGTAATTATTGGAGCACGTATCGAGGATTTGATCTCAATCGTGACGGTTTTGGCGATGTTCCGTATCGGCCGGTCAGTTTGTTCTCCCTGTTGGTCGAATCGAACCCGCCCACGCTGGTGCTGTTACGTTCGCTTTTGATTAGTGCCCTCGATCTGGCGGAACGAGTCCTGCCGACTCTGACGCCGGAGGCCCTGGTCGATTCAAAACCGCGCATGAGGCCAATCGGATGATAGAAATTTCACAGGTTTGCAAGCGATTCGATAAGTTTGTCGCACTCTACGATATATCTCTGTCGATCGAACGGGGCCGGGTGACCGGCATCATCGGCCCAAACGGTTCGGGCAAGTCAACCCTGATCAAGAGCATTCTCGGTTTGGTAACGCCGAGCACCGGAACAATTACTGTGAATGGATACCTGCTCGACGGTTCGGCCGAATACCGGCAGTGGATCGGATATATGCCGCAGATTGCGCGCTTCCCGCAGGACCTGAAGGGCCACGAGGTGCTGGCGATGGTGAAACATCTTCGCCCGTCACCTCCTTTGCTGGAGAAGAAACTGATCGACCTATTCGGGCTGGAGCACGAACTGCCCAAGCGAATCCGCGCGCTTTCCGGAGGGAACCGCCAGAAGCTGAGCGCGGTCATGGGGTGCATGTACGACCCTGAATTGCTGATCCTCGACGAACCGACCGCCGGACTTGATCCTTTGTCGAGCACCCGACTCAAGGAATACATTGTGTCGCTGAAAACAAGGGAGCGCACGGTGCTCATAGCCACGCACATCATGAGCGACCTCGAAGAACTCGCGGATGACGTCGTGCTCCTGCTCGACGGGAAAGTGCGATTTGCCGGCAGTGTGCGCGACCTCAAAATGCAGACGGGGGAACCGCGACTCGAAGCGGCGGTGGCCCGCCTCCTGGAACGGAGCGCGGCATGAAACATGTCTGGCAGATTGGCCTGTTTTCGATCCGCGATGTTTCCCGCAATCGGTGGGGTCTGTTATACACGGCGTTTTTTGCGGCGGTGACGATTGGGCTGTTTCAGTTCCAAGTTCACGGGGAAAAAGTCGCGATCAGTTTGATCGGCTTGTGTTTGGTGCTCATTCCGCTGGTCAGCGTCTTGTTCGGCACCATGTACTTTTACAACTCCCGCGAATTTATCGAACTCATTCTGACTCAGCCGGTCGGCCGGAGAACGGTCTATCTCGGTATGTATCTCGGACTGGCGACGGCGCTGGTGATCGGGTTTGTGATCGGCGTCGGTCTCCCCTTTGTCATCGCCGGATGGGGTGATTCGGCGCAACTCATCTCGCTTGGCCTGTTGCTGGTGATCGGATCATTCCTGACGCTCATTTTTCTGGCGTTGGCATTTCTGCTGGCCACGTCGTTTGACGATCGTGGCAAAGGACTGGCCGGTTCGCTGGCGGTCTGGTTGTTCACCGCGCTCCTGTACGACGGATTGGTTCTGCTGGCCGCGACGACTTTTTCGGACTATCCGCTCGAAACGCCCCTGCTGGTCCTGTCTCTGGCGAATCCGATCGATCTGGCGCGAGTCACTCTGTTGGTGCAATCTGATATGGCGGCGCTCATGGGATACACCGGCGCCGTGTTCAATCGCTTTTTCGGAACCTCGATGGGTTTGAGTGTGGCCTTTGGGTCGCTTCTTCTCTGGACGGCTACGCCGCTGGCCCTCGGTCTGTGGCGGTTCCGTCGCAAGGATTTTTAGTACTTAGCGCTTGCGACTTAACCATTATGGCAAATCACATTATTGAAATAGAGACAGCATGCGACAAAGGCACGGCGGGTCGCGGGCGGGATTATTTCAGCAAGACCATTTTTTTCGACTCGCTGTACCGCGCAACATCCAGACGATAGAAGTACACTCCCGAAGCCAGCGGCCGGCCGGAGTCATCGGTGCCATCCCACTCAACCTGAAAGGTCCCGGCCGGGGACGATACCCCTCGCCACTGCCGGACGGCTTGACCAAGCACATTATATATGGTCATATTGACCTGCTCGTGTCGCGGCAGAGAATATTGAATACGGGTCGTGGCGTTGAATGGATTGGGGTAGTTTTGTTCAAGCGCAAAACCGGTGGGCAGTTGGTCGCCGGGCAATTCATCGACCGGCGTGGGGGCGTCGCCGGTAAGAGCCAGCAGATACAAATCAGACCCCCCGGCGGTGTATGAGTAGGTATATCCGGCTATGATAAAATTCCCCTTGCGATCGACGCTTATGCCCCGACAATAATCGGACAGCGTGCCGCCATAGGTAGCGCTCCAGATGACCTCGCCGATCGGAGAAATCCGCACGACGTAAATGTCGGTGGCGCCACGGCCAAATGATTCGGTGGTCCCGGCCAGAAGAAAATCGCCGCTGGGCGTATTTGAGATAGCGTACCCGCGATCGTCCTTGACCCCGCCATACGTCTTCTCCCACACGACGTCACCGAACGGCGACACTTTCACCACATAGGCATCATTGTATCCCAGGCCGTACGAAGCGGTCGCCCCCACGATCATATAGTCGCCGTCTTTGGCCACTTCGACCGAGTATCCAATATCAGCTTTCGGTCCGCCGAATGTTTTTGCCCAAATGGAATCCCCAGCCCGGCTCACTTTGACCGCATAGATACTGCTGTACCCTTCGCCAAACGAGCCGGTCGCGCCGACCGCAATGAAACCGTCGAAGGTTTCCCTGACCGCGATTCCTGATTCACCTCCGGGACCGCCGAAAGTGCGTGACCAGATGGAATCCCCCTGCTGGCTGACCTTGAGCAACCATAGATCGCTGTACCCCGCGCCGGATGAGCTGGTGGTGCCGCAGATGATGAAATTGCTGTCCGAGGTCCACCGGATCGACCATCCCTCATCACTGTTGACGCCGCCATAGGTTTTGCTCCAGACCAGGTCGCCCGATGGGCTGATTCGGACCAGACACAAATCTTCCTTCCCCGCTCCCCACGAGAGTGTCGATCCCACGACAATACAGCCGCCATCGGGCATGACTTGCACATCCCGACCAAAATCGGCGGCCACTCCTCCAAACGTTCGACTCCACAGCGTGTCGCCGAGTGAGTCAAGCCGGATTACATAGATGTCGTGATCGCCGGATCCAAATGAATAGGTTGAGCCAACAGCCAGGTATCCGCTGTCCGGGGTCGGTACGCAGGCGAATCCCCCTTCATTATAGACGCCGCCATAATGACGGGACCAGACGGCGCTTTGGGCGTAGCTTTCCCCTGCCGTGGCGGTCAAACCTACGGCCGCAATGATGGTGATCAGTCTTCGCTTTCCTATCGCGAACATTACGTGCCTGTTCATCAATTGAACAGTCTCTGAGTTGAGTATCGGCAGAGCCCACCGTTTCTTTAGCCATGACAGGTATGGGGACCACCCCCCACCCGGCGCCAACCCCCCCCCCGTTTCGATCACGATTAAGACCGCTATCGATTGTCTTTCAGTGGGTTATACGAACAGGTGAGGTTGGGCACTCGCCATGCGTTCAGAAGTTCAGGAGAAATGAAATGAAACACTCACTGGGAGGAACTATGTATTTTCGATTAATCTTGGTACTGGCGCTGGCGCTTTGCCTAGGTTATGGCGGGTCAGTGCAGGCGCAGGAGCGGGCCACTATTCAAGCGCTGGCAACAGTGGTTTCCAGTTTGTCGGTGATCGGGTCCAACAATCTGCAATTCGGAACCGTGACCCTGGGTGTAAGCAAGGCGGTTGACAAATCCACCGTCGGCTTCGCCGGAGAATGGACCGTTACCGGCACCGTTGCGGCGGAGATTTCCATCGACATTACGCTCCCGACCGTTCTGTACACAATCGACAGCTTGACCACGATGCCTATTACCTTCGGGGCGACTGATGCGTCTTTCGGCAACACCCCCGCCAATCAAACCGCCCCGGTGGGCGTGCTGAACCCGAACGGTCCCAGCGCCCGGCGGATCGGCGCGAGCGGCCAAATGTTGCTCTGGATCGGTGGCACGGTGTTTCCGAGGATTTCCCAAACGGGGGGCAATTACAGCGCGGAGATCCTGCTGACGGTGGCCTATACCGGCGCTTGAGCTGTTGAGGAAAAGAACATTTCGTATGGCCGCGACGGCTCCCCGGCTGGTCGCCGCTTGACAGAACGAAAGAATCATATAGGTTGCTGATGTACCCACACGTGGTCATCGGTAACCGATATGTTATTTCGTTTATTCGCTGTTGTCGGCGTATCCTTCATTGTCTTGGCGCACTTTTCGGACGCGACCGGTCTGCCCTCCGCCGCCCCTATCTGTGCCACCGCCACCGTAGTCGAACCACTGGGACTGATCACCGGTCCTTTGATTAACGAACCGGCGCCGTTTGGTGTCGATCCGGCGAGCGGCGAACCCAGATTTCTGCTGGTATCGCGATCCCGGGGCGTGTCGATCGATCTGGACGGCGTGCCTATAGACCTCGCCAAAGTTGCCGGCGCCCGCACCGGACTCGTCTCCGTGCTCGATGTACACGGCCTGGCGATCGGCCGATCGGCGGACCATCCGGCGACTCTCACGATCATCTATTCCGAAAACTGAGTCCACAGTTCAAAGTTGACTCGGTCGTCGACCGCATCTACTTTCAGACAGCGATTCCAACCGATGACCACGATGCGCTTGAAAATTCTTTGTGCACTTTTTCTTGTACTGCTGTTGAGCGTCAGTGCGCGAGGACAGGCGATCAGTATTTCTCTGGTGAATAATCTGCAGTTCGGCACCTGCTACGCGGGGATCCCGAAAGTGATTTCCAAGCACACGGCCGGCGCGGCCGCCGAATTCCATGTGTCTGGAACCGCCGGATACGAAGTGCTCATCACCTTTCTGACTCTGCCCCGGTACATTAATCAAGGCGGAAACAACATGAACGTGGTTATCGCTCAAACCGACTGCGCCATGGATTCGTCGGCTTCGCCCAATCAGTCAAATCCGGGGTACGACAATCTCAACCCCTGGCAACCGATCACCTACCGACTTGGGATGAACGGGTTGACCATATGGCTCGGCGCCACACTTGTGCCCAATATTGGTCAGAAATCGGGCAGTTATGCCGGTCTCATTCAGGTCAGAGCCGAATATACCGGCAATTGACTAGCGCACTGTTCAATTCATCCGCAAAATCATCAATTCATCTGTCGATTTTCGCTCTCCCAACGCGCCTCGCCGGCGAAACATCCGAATCAAGGCAGAAGTAAACAACGCAATGAATCTCGGACGAAAAGATTGGGAGCTACTCATGAATCGTAAACAACTTTTGAGCGCTCTGGTGGGGCTGGCAATCCTTCTTGTTGCGGTGTCGCCGGCGGCGGCGCAAGATGTCGCGAACGGCCAGGCCATCGCCAATGTGCTGGCAAGCTTGGCGGTTACGGCGGTACAGCCGCTCGATTTTGGAAACATCTTTCAGGGGGTGGCCAAAATACAGGATGAGACCGACGATGCCCTCTCCGGCATCTTTAACATCACCGGCGCGGGCGGCGCAGGACTTTCGGTATACATGCAATTGCCGGACTATCTGGCGCTGGCGTCCGGCGCAGATCGCCTCCCCATCGCCTTCGGCGCACAGGATTGTACCTTCTCAGTGCTGGATGCGGCCGCGCCATCGATTCCCTCGGCTCCAGGGCTTGGCGCACTGCTCAATCAGGACCCCCGTGTGCTTATCGGGACAACGGTCGGGGCTGGCGGTACCTCGCAAATATTCATAGGCGGCAAAGTGATCCCAGCGGTTAACCAGTCGGCTGGCGCCTACGCGGGCGACATCGTGTGTACCGTCGCATACACTGGTACTTGAGGGTCCAGACCTTATCGGCGTCAGTTTGAGGGCCGCCCGGCCCTCTTTTTTTTGCCAAACCTGTCTATCGTACACACTTACATAGATTTACTCCCGATCCATACCCATCTGAAACGGCAAGGGGGACGAAAGCATACAGTTCCTTGCCCACATTAGGCCCCCGAAATCTTGCAAAATGCCCGAATTTTCTGCTTTGGCCTGTTAAGAAATTGACCTGATGACCGAATTAACGGGTGTGAGAGTTCGAAAATTGAACGTGCATTTTGCACAGAGACCAAACAGGAATTGGAGTCACGTATGAGCAAAAGTCCTCTCTGGCTGAGACGGTTGGCGACAGTCGCCGCGCTGGT
>JBGOTX010000052.1:0-8793 GCA_041476705.1 Candidatus Zixiibacteriota bacterium | reverse complement strand
CACACTGCGGCCGTCAGCGAACTGTGCACGATCGCCGTCACCACCAGCAGTACCCGCCGGATGTCGTTCCTTCGCGTGAAGAATGAGGCAACCCCGGCCAGAGCCGGTATCAGGATCAGAGCCAGAATCATCATGTCTCGGAATCCTTACTGGATAATCCCCGGCGGTTCCGAAACCAGTCCCTCAGCGTGCTCAACTGGCCTGCTTCGATGTTATCGAACTCGCGACTGATATGGAACACCATGATTCCCATGATGAACACACCCACAAAAACATCGAGAAGAATTCCGATCTCGATCAGCATCGATTCCGACTGAGCGAAGAAAACGCCGAAAGCATAGATGCCGTTTTCCAATGTGAGATACCCGATAATCTGCATCAAGGCCTGCCGCCTGCTGACGAGGAGAAATAACCCGGTAACAATGGTGAAGAAAACCATCGGAATCGCAAGGCGGAACCCGGTTTGATCCGGTAGCGGCAGAATATACCCCCACCAAAGTGAACTGCTCATTACCAGGATGCCGATCAACAGCGAGGGCATGGGTCCGACGTAGTACGTGATCGCCCGCACTGAGCTCAATTCACGTAGATTTCGCAAAAGCAGGCGGGGAAAAATAATGCCTTTCAGCGTGATGACCAGAACTGCGATCGTTGCCAATCTCACCGTGAGGCCGCCCGGATGAACAAAAAGGGGGAGTAAACCCAGCGCGAGACCCTGAAGCGCGACAATGCGCACCGACGCTCTCAACCACCCGGCGCCCAGGAGCAGGAAATTAGTGATGACAATCAGCACGACGAGAGCGTTTACTACATCATTCATAGCATCACCCAAGAACCAAAATGGCCGCCAACATCGAGAGCACGCCGGCGCCGACCAGAAGTTGAGGAACTTTCAGCAGGCGCAAACGCGCCATAGAAGATTCCACAATTCCCACGGCAATAGACAGCACAATCAAACCGGCAACCGCAAATCCCTCCCGTATCCAAACTCCGGACTCGGCAAGGTTCGGTGAAAACACCCCCACAAACAGCGCTCCGAGCAACCATAGTTTCAACGCCCCCCCATAGAGCACGAATCCGAGGTCGGGGCCGCTGTGATCCAGCACCATCACCTCATGAATCATAGTCAACTCGAGATGTGTGGCGGGGTCGTCGACCGGAATGCGGGCGTTTTCCGCCAGATACAAAACAAACAGCGCCCCCGCCACCAGAGCCGGCGCGCCGATACTCCATCCGGTCACTCCCGAAGTGTACAATATCCCACTCAGCGACAAACTGTGGCTGAGCCGCGACAGCGCAAATAAGCCAACCAAGAGAGCCGGCTCAACCAGCATGGCGAATGTAATTTCACGACTCGCCCCCATCCCCTCGAAGCTTGATCCCGTATCAAGGGCCGCCAGAACAATGAATAGCCGGCCGAGACCAAGAACATACGCCAGCAGAATGAGGTCACCGTCGAATGCCAGTGGAGCCGGACTGCCGGCGAACGGAACCAGCGCCAATCCGACTATCACAATCGCCAGATTCACCACCGGCCCGGCGCGAAACACCCATGAGGTCGTCCGGCTGTACACGGCTCCCTTGCGGAGTAATTTGAGTATGTCAAAATACGCCTGCAGGAGCGGTTGCCCGCGGCGTCCGGCCAGAACCGCCTTGGTGCGGTTGATAATCCCAAGCATCAGTGGCGCCGCGATCAGCGCCAGCACAATATGGGCAATCGAAAGTAGGTTGACCTTCATCGCAGTTTCCAGAACATCAGAGTCACCAGCGTAATCAAAATGTATAGAATGTACAGATGCACGTTGCCATGCTGGAGCCAGCGCAACCGGCCGAGTATCCAGGTCAGTCCGCGAAACAACGGCTCGTAGAAGCTCGATAAGAACGCGTCGGGCACTTTCACCACCATGAGCGACCGATGGGGGAAAAGGCCCGACGGGAGCGTCGATCGCCGTCGAATTGAAAGCAGGCCGCCAAACAGTCCCGTTACCGTCTGAACCAAGGAGTACCCTCGATACTGCATTCTTGCGGTGGGGGCTGCGTACCCGCAATCCCACGTGACTGAGGCCGACACCGAACGTCGTCTAAGAATGATCAGCCGCACTATGGTCAATACCAGGATGATTCCGACAATCACCGCCGTCGCGATACTGAGCATATTCAAAAGCCCCGAATACGGCTGAAAAGTTTCGGCCACAATTAGCGCGGGAACCCCGGTCAAACAGGCCACCGCCGCTCCGAGAGCGGTGGGCACGGCGAACGCGCTCAGACCGATTACCATACATAGACCGGCCAACAGCATCATGGGGACAGTCATCAGCCAATGGGATTCGACCGCCGATGTTGAAGCCGAACTACGCGGCGCCCCCAGGAATCCGATTCCGAAAAATTTGCTGAAACAGACCGCTGCCAGTCCGCCGATCAGGGCAAGGCCGATGACTACAGCGATCGACATTGCGGCGAGGTCGGTCCTTGCCGACGAGGCCCCATTCAGCGCCCCCAGATACACCAAGAACTCGCTGATGAACCCGTTACCAAGAGGCACCCCGACAATCGAAATCGATGCGATGAGGGCGACTATCGAAGTACGCGGCATTTTCTTGAGCAATCCACCCAGTTGATCAAGGTCGAGCGTTCCGCACCGTTGCAGAACCGAGCCCGCCACCAGAAAGAGCGCCCCTTTGAATAGCGCATGGTTAATGACGTGGAGCAATGCCCCGCCGAAGCCAAAAGCCGCCAGTACCGCCGAATTGGTCGACCACCCCAGTATGCCAAGGCCCATGCCAATCGCGACAATACCCATATTCTCCACGCTGGAATACGCCAGTAGTCGCTTCATATTTGATTGAGTCAGGGCCAACAACACACCGATCACTCCGGAGATCAGTCCAACTCCGATGAGCGCCACTCCCCACCAGTACGCCGGTGGTCCAAGAAATGTCAGAGCGCGGAATAGTCCATAGATTCCCATGTTTATCATCACCCCGGACATGAGCGCGGATATGTGACTCGGTGCCGCGGGATGGGCTTCGGGAAGCCACACGTGGATTGGGATGAATCCGGCCTTCGACCCAAAGCCGATCAGGGCGAGGATAAACAGCAGTCCTGCCATTCCCGGCGCGCCGCCAAAACTGCTGAAATCCAGCGAGCCCGAATGGCGGCCAAGCAGGAGGAAAAACACCACCAGAAACGCCGCACCGATATGTGCGGCAATCAGGTAGATCAGACCCGCCCGTCGCACTGACCGCTTGGCGCTCTCAAATGTCACCAGGAAAAACGAGCTGACCGACATCACCTCCCACGCGACCAGAAACAACACCGCGTTGCGCGCCACCACGACTACCGTCATTGACGCGATCAGTACACAGGTGAAAAACCAGACCACGCCGAGGTTGTGTTCTGTCCGGTGATGCCACAAATACGATGCTCCGTACACACTCACCGGGATAGAGATGACAAAGATGACGAGAAGAAAGACAGCCGACAGCGCGTCGACACCAACTGAAAAATCGCCGCCAGGCACGTTCCACGGCCACTGAATTGAGTCAACCCCGCCGGCAATAAGCGTAGTAACCACCGGAACCAGACCGACTATACATCCGAGAACAATTCCGCCGACACTGATCGCCGACGCCGCCCCGGGCGATCGGTGCAGAACCAGCGATACCATACCCGCGACCAGAATTATGGCTACCGCAACAAGTACCGACTCCATCTACTCACCCAACCTGCGATTGCTTTGCGGCCCCTCGAACTAACGCTTCTTCCACCTTTTTGGCGGCATCAAGGATATCTTCCCGCAAACCCGGTTGTTGAATCACCTGACGAAAAGCCGGGTCGCGAAGTGTAAAGGCAAGGCGGGATATCAGGTGAAGATGTGCCCGCACAGTCGGGCTGATCAACATGAAAAGCGCAAACACCGGCTGGCCATCGATCGCGCCAAAATCAACCGGATGCTCTAAGAAGAACAACGTCACCATCGGCTTTGAAATATGGAGCACCACCGGATTCCGCACGTGCGGGATTGCGATCCCTTCTCCGATACCGGTCGAGGACAATTCTTCACGGGCGACCAGCACCTGGTAAAGGAACTCTCGGTCGACCTCTTCCGGTAACTGCAACAGCTGGACCACGTTTTTCAGCACCGACCACTTGTCCGCGCCGACTACACGGTAGTTGACTCCGCCATTTTGCAACGCCTCGTAAAGCGATGGCATCGGGATACCGCTCGTTTCCGGCTCGGCAAAAATCTCCGGAGAAACCGGGATTTTCCGAGTAGTCGCCCATTCGAGAATCTCAGCCCGATTGAATCGATACTGCTCGTGCACCTGATAAGCAGGCAGAGTCCCCTGGTTGATCCACCGGTAAACTGTTTTCTCAGAAACACTTAGGAGGCGGGCGATATCCTTGACTGTCAGTGTCATACTGTCTCATCTTTCCCACGCATACCAGACTTATACACATCGGTACCAATCAAGAGACATACAGTACCTATTGCGCCCCCGCGTCAAGCAAAAAAAATCCGCAGTATTGGTCCTGTAGGGCGCGGTTTGTCTTCAAACCCGCCATCTGGATTTCCGTCGGTCGTCTTACTGCCCCACTCGCTAGCATTGCGTTTCCCCCTACATCACCCCAACACTTTCCCCACCAACTCCCCGCTATTTCCGACCTCGCGCACACTATTGATGAACTACGCCCACCACACGGATAATCCCTTCGACCAGCTCAGGGTGACGCTATGCCCTTTCCAAAAGGTCCTCGGAGGCGGAAATCCAAGAAGTAGAATCTTTTTATTTGCAAAACGAACCCATTTTCAGACACCCCAATTCCCCACCCAACCCCTTGTCCCCGCACCCGTTGCGCCCATTGCCGACCGGCGACAGTCAGAGTGCAACGGACCCAATTTCAGGTCTCTCCCGGGCGGCGATTTCTACTTTTTCGCTTTCACCTCGTTCTTCTTCAGTCGGGCCTTTATCAGTTTCTTTATGAGCGCGATGGGAAGTTTCTTGTCCAATGGAAAGCGGACGGTCGCTTTGTTGGTTTCATACGTTTGTAGCTCCTTTTCGTGTTCTTCGACGACCGGAGTGGGGATATAGAGTCCGATATGTGCTTTCCAATGACGAAAATAGGCCAATCGCCCTTTGTAACTATAATAAGGCATCCCATAACTTATGCTCTCGGCGGCTTTTGGTGCGGCGCCTTTGATCGCGGCACGTAGCTCTCTGAGTTTGCCACGCAATTCTTTTGGAGCATCTGCAATATAGGCATCTACGCTTTTTGTGATTTTTGTCATAGGAAATGCTCACTGCTGACTTTGAATTTTTCCGTTGTAGCTCGTAATCACCTGTGAACCAATCCTTCCATTTTCCAAATGGCGGGAAGCCTGAGACATTTGCTTAACTGACGCGGTCGAGATGTTTCAGTCCGTATTTTGCCAATTGGCAGTGTCCTCTCATCTCTGACCGGACCAGGAGGATGATTCGTGTAGATATGGAGAAGACAGAATTCAAGCTCAAAGCTCCTTGATTTCCACCGCCTCGACAATTCGAACCTGGGGCTTTACTATAATTGTGCCCTCGATGCGACTCCATACAACGCGCAGTGCGGCCAGCAAGGCCTCCGCCTGGCTCGCGGTGTCGAATTCAAGATCGACTGTTACGTATTTCGCATCGTCAATCGATCGAAAAATTCGGTATCGGCGTACGCCCGACTTCTGCCTGCCGACTGGATCGCTGTCGAAAGATTTCTTCCAACTGTTGAAGTCCTGTACTGAGTGTTCGATTCGGAGAATAAACATTGTAACTCCATTGGTTTATTGCATTTCACTCCTAGTCCAACGGCTAGCAGGTACCTTATGTTCCCTAACAACCGTTAGAATTGCTTGAACTGTGTCTGATCAGTCAAAGAGGATGCTTTGGGGCGTCCGGATTTCGCCAATTGAACAAGAATCAGCCGTTCGAAAGGGATGACTATGGCATGTTGACAAATCACACCAAGCTACGAAAAAAGGGGAATAGCTGAGTCACTGGGGGGAAAAGGAACTAGCGAACCCACGTTGACAGCTAACCAGATTAATATCAAGGAGATTTTCAATATGCGGAGGAGGTAGGATTCGAACCCACGGTACCTTGCGGTACAACGGTTTTCAAGACCGCCGCTTTCGACCACTCAGCCACTCCTCCGTCGAAATCCACTCGGCCACCGCAACTAACAGAATTAAGGGCCAAACGTCAAGATTGCGCACCCGGTCCCCAAGAGCCATCAAAAAAGGCGCCCGTAAACGAGCGCCTTCTTCATGATTTTAGAAAACCGTGAATGTTCTATCTATTGATCCGGAAAGGCGAGGCCATCGGCCCAATCCCGCAGGTATCGACTTTCACCGCCTGCGCCAGACCATTCGAGAAACTCTTAGTTTCAAGACCGTGATCAAACGTCACTGAAACCGACCAAGATCCGTTTACATTAAGCGTGTCGGCGGGGCCAGTGCATCCAAGGGCAACATGGGCTGAAAAGCTCATCGACCCGGTAGGTGGACACCCGTCGCCATAGAGAGTTGCCGAGTCGACCACGACATTGGTCATCAATCCGGCGTAGGTGTTGTTCAGCGTACAGGTTACCAGAGCTCGCGGATGGAATGTGGCATCGAGCGTGTCCTGCGATGAACCGTTGAATGTCAAACTGGTGATCGGATTGGCCCACGGGTTACCGGCAACTCTGAGTACGCGATGCCTGGCCGCCGCGCCAGTATCGGCATCGGAATTGGAGAATGTCCCTTGGGCGTGGCCGTGTGATTCAAGCGAATCAGCGGTGCCGCGATACTGCACCGGTACGCCAGCCGACCAGATACGCACCGAATCGTACCCGGTAATCTGCCAGTTGCTGACTACCTGATGTGTGTCGCGACGAAATTGCGTATCGACCCGGCTGAAGGCATAATTGAAAACATGCCAGCCACCGGCATAGCTGTATATGACCGTATCCCATACCTTGGAACCCGAACCAAGACTGGCCGGAGACATCGGCTGTCTCGGGCTAACCGACGGGGGAATAAGGTTTACCAGATCCAGTGTATTGATCGCGTCTCCACCCGCGATATCCATCGCGGGCTGGCTGACATTGTCAGCCATGAACGTGGCCGAGGTCGTGTCGAGGGGCACAAGAGTGCTGTCGGTGGTGGTTTTGTTCGAACAGCCGCCAATAATCCAGGCCGACAGGCCGGCAACCAGCAGACCGATAATAATCCAGATTCGTTTCATGATTCCTCCGTAGAATTGAATTAGACACTGTCTGGTAATTATCGGAATCCCCGGCGACAAATTTGAGACCTGCACCGTGATTGGTCAGGACTTGAACACGGGAATAGAAGTTCAGCTACTTGAGACGTTTGGCCTGCGGCCCACCGTAGAGACCGACATGCGAGGTCGTGCCATCGATATTGAAAATAGTAGAGTCTCCGGCGTGCAGACCGGGGGAATCGGAAGACAGACGAAAAGAACCGTCGGTCGTAAACTTCGGGTCAACGCTGATATTGCCGTTCATCCCCGTCTGGTCCCAGATATCCTGATATTCGCCCGCCTTGTTGTGCCAGACGATATTGTTATTGAACCGCCATTTGGCCCAGTCGCCGTAATTCCAGACCCCCACGCACGGGCAGACCCATTGATCGCGCCAGCCGTTTTCAGCGATGATATTATTAATGAACCGGCCGCGCGCGTCGGTCGACCAGGGGGCTATACCGCAATTGCCGTTGTGATACACGACATTGTTGATGGCCTCCATGGTCGAAGTCCCGGTGGCGATAATTCCCCACCCCAGGTTGTCGTGAACCAGGTTGTTGCGGGCGATAACGGTCGAAGTCCCAAACGATCCAATCCCCTTCCAGTACCCCGTAACTTCATTGCGAATAGCCACACAGGTACCGTCCCAGGTCACGCCGATTCCGACGCCCCGGCCATCTTTGATAATGCAGTCGGTCACGGTGACAATCGCGCCGCGATACAGGGCTACACCGTCCCAGGTATTGTTGATGATATTGCAGTCGGCGAGCGTCACTTCGGCTCCCTCCCGGCCAAACACGCCGCCAATTCCGACTACGACAGAATCTATCCGATTGGTGTTGTCGCGAACATCGACCGCCTCGATCCGAAGGCGCGAGTTGCGCACGACAATGCCGGCATCGGTGGCATTCCCGTCGACATCGCGCTTCCCGCCCGTGATCGTGACATTCTTGAGCATCGAACCCTGCGAATTTTCGAAATACAGGCCATACCCCGCATTGGTAATCAGCTTGGTCGTCGACCTGTTCTGCCCGACAATGGTGAGCGCCTTATCCTTGACGATAAACCCATAACTGGCTTTGGCGCCGGACCTGGGGTCCTGACAGTTGCCGCAAAGCGGATCGGTAAACGCCGCCGGTTTGGCTTCAAACGACTTGCCGGCCCCCAGAATGATCGTATCGCCCGTGACTGCAAAATCAATCACCGATTGAAGATTCGACCCCCGCTCGACCGTAAGAACGCGGCTGTGGGCCTGCGTACCCACGAGCATGACCAGGGCGGCGGCGATGAGGATGGAACACCGGTGCATACCGGCAGGATATGATGCCTGTGACGAGGCATCAAGCAGAATAATCAGGAAGCCGGAGAGCTACTTGATTCGAGGACGATAGAAACCGGAGCTCCCCTGCGACGGGAACAGAATCGGAATCTGATCGACTGAAATCCAGGGGTAGTTTCGGTCGCCGTTGAACAGCGGGATATAGAATTCACATTCTTCGGGGCAACCGACGCCGACCGT